>NZ_JBEZJP010000125.1:0-19640 GCF_040653175.1 Actinomadura sp. NPDC048032 | reverse complement strand
CGGTGAGGAGAGGGCGGCGGCCCGGCTGGCCCGGTTCGAGGGGGTGACGGTGCCGTTCGGCAACGTGCTCCGGCTGGGCGGCGGGCGACCGGTTCCTACTTCTGACCCCCGAAGCGCCGCGGAGCGGGGCCGTCCTCAGGCCAGGCCCACGAAGACCAGGCCGGCGCCGAGTCACCAGTACCCGCCGAGTTCCTCGCGGTCGACGCCGACGAGCGCGGCCAGGGCCAGGCCTCCGGCCGTCCCGGCGACTCCCTCGGCGACGTACAGGACCGCGGACAGCGCGTCGGTGCCGCCGCCCACCGGGGCCGCGACCCCGGCGAGGACGGCCAGCAGCGGCACCGCGAGGACGCTCGCCAGCCAGCGCACCCGCCGCGCCCGGTCCCGCTGGACGGCGCCGGCCACCACGACCATCGACACGCTGACCAGGATCCACGGCAGGTCGAGACGGACGATCCGGTCGAGGTCGGAGAGCGGCTCGCCGCCGCCCCCGGCCCCCGCCGCCAGCCGCGCGACGATCGAGAAGCCGAGCAGCCAGACGATCAGCGCGGCGCCCCAGGCGCCCAGCATCCGGACCATCTCAGCGCACCCTGATCGAGTCGATGACGCCGTCCACGACGTCGTCCTTGAGCTCCCCCCGCCGCCAGATCAGCCGGACCACGTGCATCCTGCCGTTCCCGCCGATCACGCCGACGTCGGCGGCCTGCCCGGGGGCGCCCGTCCCCAGGAAGCCGCTGAAGGTGAAGTCGACGCGCCGGGCGTCCTTCGCCCCCGCGACCTTGATCGACTTCGATCCCGTCCGGTGGTAGTCCCTGGCGTTCATCATCGAGGCGGCCTCGATGGTCGCCTCCAGCATCTCCGGACGGCCCCGCTCGCCCAGATCGGTGACCACCGACAGGGTGGCCGTCCGCCGCGGGGACTGCACCGACAGCGCGGCGCCGCCGTCCGGCCCCCGCCCCCAGTCCTTCGGGTAGGCGACCGTGAGCACCTTCGCGTCGCCCCGGACGTATCCGCCGGGGGTCTTCCCCGACCCGCCGGACGAGCACCCGGCCACCGCGGCGGTGATCGCGAGAGCGCCCGCCGCCGCCGTCGTCAGTCTCTTCGCACCCATCGCCGCCCTCTCAGTTCTTCGCGCATTCCGGCCATTGCTGGAAGGTCCGTTCACCATTCTGCGGGGGGCCGAGGTACTGGGATTCGGTGATCTTCTGCTTCTCCCCCTCGTAGCCGCCCTCGACCCCGAACTTGATCTCCGCCGCCAGTTCGGCCGCGATCTTGAACTCGTCCACCTCGCCCGTGTAGACGTTCCTGCTGACCAGGCCGCGCTCGTAGATCAGCCGGTCGAGCGGGTCGGCGTTGGGCCCGGGGTCCTTGGAGACGATCGAGCCGTTCTCGTCGACGGCGTTCCGGATCGTCTGGAACGGGATCATGAAGGAGTTGTCGCGGATCCACTTCTCGCCGATCGCCCGGTTCGAATCGTCGAAGTTGACCGTGGTGGCGGTGGTGGTCACCTGCTTGCCGGTGCCCGTTCCGCTCCCGTTCTTCTTCCCCGGGTTCTTCAGACTCTGGTTGGAGTTGCTCTCCTGCGTCGTGAGCCAGGTGATGCTCGCTAATCTGCCGTCCTTGTCGAAGGTCATCCTGGTCTGGCCGAGGTAGGTGGCCTCCCCGCCCGTCCCGTAGCCGAGCACCTTGGCGCCGCCCTTGATGGACCCCTTCACCTGGAAGGTGTAGGTGGTCTTCGGGTAGCCGTCCTTCGCCGAGCCGCTCCGGTCCGTCGTGACGAGCGCGGCGTCCCCGGCCTTGCCTTCGAGTTCGAGTCCGGTCGCCATGTCCTTCACCTTCTTCTCACCCGAGGTGCTCGTGGTCAGGTTGCCGAGAGCGGCGGCCACCTTGAACACGCCCTCGGCGCCGACCTCCCACTGGGTGATCTCGGGGTCGCGGGTCCGGGGCTCCCATCCGGTGATCTTGTCGAAGGCCCAGAGCCCCGGGCTGACCTTCTCCGCCTCCTTGCGCGCCAGGTCCCACTTCACGTCGTCGAGCCAGTCGTCGGCGGCCTTGTCGTTGGGGAAGACCCAGGTGTCGCCGTACTTGAAGTTGACGGACCCTTCCACCTTCGCGCCCAGATCCCCGCCGAAACTCCCTTTGCCGAACTGCGCCTTGGCTCCGATCTCGGCTTCCGCGCCGAGCTTGTAGTCGGCGGGCACGATCGTGATGCGCGTCGAACCGTCGGCGTACTTGACCTTCACGAACTGGAAGTTCTGCCCGAACTTCACGGAGAAGGCGGTGATCGAATAACCGACCTTCCTGGAGTCGGAGCCGGTGACGCACGCCGAAGCCGGAGGTTTGTAGTCGTACTCCGGCGCCTCGCAGCCGGAGCCGAAGATCTCGCAGATCGCCTTCTTCGCCGCCGGGAGGACGGGATTGGGCATCATCAGCACGAGCATGCCGATAAGGATCGATCCGATGCCGACCAACGCCGCGTACTCGATCGCACTGGCTCCGGCGTCCCGCCATTGTGCGCCGACGTTTCGGCGCGATCCCTCACGCATGCCGGGAACGGTAGACCGGCCTTTTCCCGACTTCCAGGGCCTGCGGACCCGGGTGGGGGCCCGATGTGCTATAGGCCCCTGCCGAAGGCGCTCAGCCGAATCGGCGGGCCGAGGTCACCGGTCGCAGAGGGGATATCTTCACGACGTCCCCCGTCTGCGGAGCCTCCACCATCTTCCCGTCCCCGTAATAAATGGCGACGTGATGCGGGGGCGCGCCGAAGAACAGGAGGTCGCCGGGCTTGAGCGCATTCGTCGGCACATAGCTTCCGCGCGGGTCGCTGACCTGGTCGCCGGTGTAGTGCCCGAGCGCGATCCGCCCCCGGGACGCCTGGTACACCGCGTACAGCGTCAGCCCACTGCAGTCGAACCCGAAGTAGAGGCGCCCGTCATAACCGCCGGGGGAGCAGCAGATGCCCCTGGTGGGCCCGCTGTAGTTGCCGCCGCCCCACGCGTACGGCGTGCCCAGCCAGCACAGCGACCAGGCCACCACCGCGGCGCCGAACTCGAGGTCCTCCGCCGGCTTCTTGCCGGTCTTCGCGCACTCGGACACGACCGCGCCGCTGCCGCCGCTCAGCCCGTCGGGCGCGCCGGTGTAGGCGACGGGGTCCTCGTCGTCGACCAGCCTGATCTTGAACAGCCGGGTGATGGCCGCCCGGTCGCCGTTGGGGAAGGCCCGGACGTGGCGGTCGCCGCACGTGATCTCCACGACCGGTCCGCTGCCCGTGGAGCCCTCCGGGCCCGGCCCGGTCCTGTACTCGCACTGCGGCGGGATCATCCTCGCGACGGCCCGCGCCGTCCCCGAACGGCCGATGCCCTTCTTCCCCGCCCTGTCGGTGCACAGGTTCCGACCGTTCCGGAGATCGTCCTTCTCCTTCTCGGTCAGCTCGTCCTCCTGCTTGAGCTGGCAGAGCTTCGTGGCGGCCTCCACCATGGCCGTGTAGCCCAGCATCCCGCTCAACCGCACCCTGGTCGCACGGGACTCGTTCTTGTCCGCGTACTTCTCCGCGACCTTCTCGGGCGGGGAGTCCACCATCCAGTAGCCGACCGACGACGGGTCGCGGCCCCACCCGACCAACTGGTCGACGGCCTTGTCGCGGAGCGGCGCGAGGGTGCCGAGCGCCGCCGCGTCCGCGCCGATCTGCGCCTGGTTCCGCATGTCGCCCGCCTGGGCGATCCGGCCGAACATGAGGAAGCCGCCGGCGAGCATGATGGCCACGCCCATGACCAGGACCGACGTGGCGACCCCCGCGTCGCCCCCGTGTCCGCCAGCGGATCTGATCCGTCGCAGCATCTGCGCCCCATCTTCACGAGATCGGCCCCATGACCCCCGGAGAACTCTAAGGAGCCGTTGATCGGGAAGACAGGGCCCTGAGGCCCAATGAGGAATGGCGCGGGCGGCCCGCCGGCCCGCTTCGGCCGCGGGCGGCCGCGCCCCCAGACCTTTTCAGGCGCCCAATTCCGGTCCACCGCTCACCGGCGGGCCTTTCGCCGGCCGCGGTGTTCCCGGGCTTCCGCGGCCTCGGCCGCCCAGCGCCGGGAAAGGGTTCTGGAAAGGGCCAGTCCGAGAGCGACGCCGAGGACCGCCTCGATGAGATGGAGGATCAGGCCGACCGCGGTGTCGGAGAACGGGATGCCGAGGACGGCGGCGGCGAGACTGCCGAGCAGGGGGACGGGGAGCGCGGCGAGGACCCGGCCGCGGCCGCCGTCCCGGTCGCGCACGTAGCTGCCGGCGGTGACGGCCATGAAGGTGCAGAACAGCAGCCAGGGCAGGTGGACCCGCAGGACCTGGGCGTACTCGTCGACGGGTTCGCCGCGCTCGATCGCGGGGGCCGTCACCTTCAGCGTGCAGACCGCGAGTGCCGCCACGAGCGCGGCCGAGAACCAGGCCGAAAGCACAGCGCGCATACTTCAGCACGGTAAACATTTAACGGGGCAATCCCCAGGGCCCTCGGGCCCCGCCCGATCGTGAAGTCCTGGCATTTCCGTGCGGTTCTGGGCCTGCGGACCCAGCCTCGGTGTGCCATGTGCCGCCCATGGGGGCGCGGCATTAACCACCGGCCACTTAATTAGGTCCCAGGGCCCAAGCCCCACCGAAGAACTCCGTCTACTCTCATCAATCTTGATATGCACGGGGTATCGGGGGTTCGCGCGATGTGGTGCGGTCGTTGGCAGGGCCGAAAAAAGGATTCCGGCGCCTCCGCGATCGAGTACGCGAGCCTGGTGCTCGTCGCGTCCGCGATCATCGTCGGGCTGCTGGCCATGTCCATTCCCAACGTGGTCTCGCCCAGAACCAGGGGCGCGATCTGCAAGGTGTTCCAGGGCGACGGCTGCGTGTCACCCGAAGGCGGGGGAGGGAACGGCCTCGACGGGGGGACGGGGAATCCGGACGGCGGCACGGGCCAGGGCACCGAGGGAGGGAACGGCGGGAACGGCGTTGACGGCGGAACCGGAACCGACGGCGGAACCGGCAACGGCGGCAACGGCGGCAACGGCAGCGGTGGGCCCGGCTGGAACCAGGCGTACACCGGGTTGTCGCCGCTGCAAGCGGTCACCCAAGGCTTCGGTGACCAGGTCGGCAACTTCTTCAGCGGCCTCGGCACCGGCATCAAGCAACTGGTGTGGGACGGCCTCGGCAAGGCGATCGTCGACGACGTCACCGGCCTGGTGGACCTCGTCACCGACCCCGGCACGATCATCGACGCCGGCAAGTACGTCTTCGAGCATCCCTGGGACGCCCTCCGCCAGATGGTGGTCGACGACGAGACCGTCGACATGTGGAAGGACGGCAACTACCTCGGCGCCACCGGCCGCACCATCTGGAACGTCGGTTCCTGGGCCATCCCCTACTACGACGTCGGCAAGGGCATCGGCAAGATCGGCAAGCTGGGCAGGCTGGGCAGGGCCGCCTCGAAGCTCGGCAAGGCCGGCAAGCTGGCCGAGGAGTCGGCCGGCGCCGCGGAACGCGCCGGCAAGGCCGCCAAGTCCGGCGATCTGGTCGGCGCGCGCAAGGCCGCCGACGAGGCGAAACGGAAGGCCGACGACGCCAAGCGGGCGGCCGGTTGCAAACCCGGGGCCTTAGGCCCGCCCCGCGGGGGATCCCTCACGGCCCCCGCGGGCGCGCTGACGCTGCCGGTCCTCCGCGGCGCGCGGGGACTCGCCGTCCAGGTGCGGGCGGCCGCGCCGACTCCGTGCGAGAAGGCCGACGCGAGCAAGACCAGGGTCGACCAGGCCCTGCGCGAGGCCGCCCTGAAGAAGATCGCGCAGCTCCGCAACGCGGGGCCCGGCGCCCATGGCGTCCAGCGCCACCTCGACCCGCCCGACGACCGCATCAGGCTCCGTCTGGGCGAGCCCAAGTACCACCCGGACGGGACACCGCAGCTCTACGGCCCGACCAGCAACTACCAGGGGTACGTCAAGGGCGACAACGCCACCAAGGTCGACCCCATGAACCCGAACCCCCGCCGTCCGGACGGCACGCTCGACAACACCGACGCCATCACCGGCGGGACGCACAAGGTCGGGCCCTTCTCCACCAAGTTCAGCGACCCGCTCGACTTCGCGCTGGCGGAGGGCGCCGCCCGGGCGAAGCTCACGACCTTCCCCCCGAGCGGCACGCAGGCGGTGGAGCTCTCGATCAACGACCTGCCGGCCGGGGCGGCGAGCCGGATGAAGGGGTGGTACCGCAACGCCGCCGACCCCGCGCAGTTCAAGGCGATCAACTTCCAGAACGCGACGATCCGCGCGATCTACAAGCTGGACGCGAACGGGAAACCGTACCTCTACACCATGTATCCCGATCCGGTCAAGGCATTGAATCCGCCATGACGGCCTCACCGTGCCGCCGATTCGGGGTGTGGCACGGTGGGGGCGAGTCGTGGTCCCCGAGCATCGTCTTCGGCGGCGGGCGCCGCCGGGAGGAGGTAGGCAGAGTGATCCGTCCACGGCTTCTGCTCGTGTACCGCACGAAGAACGCCAGGCTCCTGGGCAGCGGAGCCGGGGTGATCGATCGCACCGGTCCCGTGCCGCGCCTGCTCGTCCGCACCGAGAAGGGCCTGGCCGTCCATGACATGACGGCGGAAGGCGCCCGGTCCGCCGAGCCGGTGGCCTTCTTCCCCGGTCGCGCGAGGGGACGACCGATCATCGGGGCCGGTCCGGTCGCCCCGGACCTGTCCCACGCCGTGCTCGTGGACGAGAACTCCTACCGGCTCGTCACCCGGGACGGGACCCTGCTGTGGGAACGCCCGTGCACGGGCCCGGCCGGCAACCCCGTCCGCTACGTGCGCTGGGTCCGGCCGCCCGGAGCCGAGCCGCGGGTGTGGCTGGCCGTCCCCGCCGGTGGCGCGGACCCGAACGACGCGATCGACCTGGCGCTCTTCAGCGTCGCGGGCGACGAACTCGACCGGCTGGTCGTCCCGGCCGGCGGCCGTCAGCGTTCGGTCGACCTCGCCTTAGGGCCTGACGCACGCCCCTTAGCGGTGGGCCTCCGCGTCGCCGCCCGAGCGATGACCTTCCGGGTCGGCTCCGGCGGAGCGGTCTCGCACGCCGCGGACCGCGCACTCCTGGACGGCGACCCTTCCGGTTCGGGGTTCGTCACCGTCGGCCTGAGCGACGGCGGCGACACCACCGACGTGCGGTGGCACTCCGCCCGCGGGAAGGACACCGCCACCGTGGTCACCTGCGCCGACCTCCTCGCCTCCGAACGGGACACGGAACCGGTGCACATCGCCCCCGATATCACCGGCCACAGCGGTGGCCATCTGAGCGACGATCTCCTGCTCCTCGAACTGGAGGACGCCTACGACGAGATCGAGACCGAGCTCTTCGGAGCGGAGCGGTGGCGCCCGTCCAGCCACTGGCTGGTGAGATCCGGACGCCCGCTGGGGATGGTCGCCTACCCCGAGGAGAGCCACCTCGACGACCTCACCCCGGCCGTGCCGTTCGGCGACGGAACATGGCTGACCCGCGGCCGCGATGTGATCTACCGCTGGGGCCTCGACCGCTGAGCGAGGCGGCCCGTTCCGCCGCCGCCCGCCGGCCCCGGCCGACTCCTCACCCTTGCTCGGAGTGGTTCCGCTAGGCCCGCGGACCCAGGTTCTCCACCCCTGATAAACCGCGTCGCATTTGGGTCTCCGGGCCCTCAAAAATGAGTCCTGGGCACAGTTACGCTCGGCCGCGGAGAGGTCTTCATCGACGAATACCGCCGCATGCGGACACCGATCTACCGCGAGGAGCGCGCAGTTGAGCGTCGTCGTCGAGTCCCCGAGCCGGAGCGAGCGGGCAGCGCGGAGCGGACGGTGGCGGCTGCCCGCCCTGGTCGGGATCTACACCCTGGCCAGCCTGGTCGGGGCCGGCCTCCTCTTCGTGGTGCAGCCGATGGTCACCAAGATGATCCTGCCGGCCTACGGCGGATCGCCGATGGTGTGGAACACGGCGGTGCTGTTCTTTCAGGGGGCCTTGCTGCTCGGTTACGGATATGCGCATTTCGCTCAGCGGCTGGGCGCGAGAAAGCAGCCGATCCTCCACGCGGTCCTCATTCTGCTGCCGCTCCCGCTGCTTCCCATCGCCGCGCCGGAATGGGCGGGGGCCCCGGCGTCCGCTCCCCCCGCGCTGTGGCTGCTGCTGGTGCTGACCGTCATGGTCGGCGCGCCGTTCACGGCGGTCGCGGCGACCAGCCCGCTGATCCAGCGCTGGTACTCCTGGTCCGACCTGCCGCGCTCCGGCGACCCGTACTTCCTCTACGCGGCCGGGAACACGGGAAGCCTGCTGGCGCTGCTGTCCTACCCGCTCTTCATCGAGCCGGCGGCCGAGGTGGGCGGGCAGGCGACCTGGTGGGCGATCGGCTACGGCGTCTTCGTGACGCTGATGGCCGCGTGCGCGGTGGTGGTCCGCCGGGCGGTCCGGCCCGGCGCGGCCGGCGCTCCCGAGAGCGAGGCTCCCGAGACCGGGCCCGCGGAGGAGACCGCCGCTCAGGACGCGGGGGAGGAGCCCATCGGATGGCGCCGCCGCGGGCGCTGGCTGTTCCTCGCGTTCGTGCCGTCCTCGCTCATGCTGGGCGTCACGGCGCACATGTCCACCGACATCGCGCCCGTGCCGCTGATGTGGGTGATCCCGCTGGCGCTGTACCTGGTCACCTTCATCGTGGCGTTCGCCCTGCGCACGCATCGCCGGCTGCCCGCAGCGGTGGTCGCGTCGGCGATCGCCGCGGTCGTGCTGCCCTGGACGCTGATCAGAGGAGGCATCGGATACGCCCCGGCGGCCATCGCCCTCGACCTGGCGCTGCTCGCCCTGGCGGGCCTCACCTGCCACGGCCTGCTGGCCGCCGACCGGCCGGCGCCCCGGCAGCTGACGGAGTTCTTCTTCGTCACCTCGGTCGGCGGCGCGCTCGGCGGCCTGTTCAACGGCATCGTGGCCCCGCTGGTGTTCAACTGGACCGCCGAACTGCCGGTGGTCGTGGCAAGCCTCGGCCTCCTGCCCCTGGCAGCGCGGTGGCCGGCGCGGAGCATCCCGGGGTCCGCGCCCACCCGGTGGGCGTTCCTGGTGACCGCGCCGCTCGCCGCGCTGCTGCTGTGCTTCATGGACACGACGGCCCTGCGCTGCGCCGGGTTCGCGCTCGCCGCGTCCTGGATCCTGCTGATCGTCCGGCGGCCCCGTGTACTGGCGGCCGTGGCGGTGGCGGCGGTGCTGGTCCCGTTCACGGTCAAGCAGTCGCACAGCATCGACCGGGAGCGCACGTTCTTCGGGCAGTACCAGGTGCGGCTCACCCCCGAGCGGGCCACGTTCGTGCACGGGACGACCGTCCACGGCTTCCAGCTGCGCGCGCCCGGGCAGCGCATGACGCCGGTCTCGTACTACGCGCGGCGCGGGCCGATCGGCGACGTGTTCGCCGCGTACGGCGCGGGGCCGCGGTCCGGCCGGGTGGCCGTCGTGGGGCTCGGCGCAGGCGGTCTCGCCGCGTACGGTCGCCCGGGCCAGCGGATGGACTTCTTCGAGATCGACCCGGCGGTGGTCCGCATCGCCCGCGACCCGCGCTACTTCACCTACCTTCGCGACTGCCCCTGCCGCGTGCGGACCATCGTCGGCGACGGCCGCCTGGAGCTCCAGCGCGCACCGGACCGCTCGTACGGGATGATCCTTCTGGACGCCTTCAGCTCCGACGCGGTGCCGACCCACCTGCTCACCCGGCAGGCCATCGGGCTGTACGCCGCCAAGCTCGCGCCCGGCGGCGTCCTGGTCTTCAACGTGTCGAACCGCAACCTGGAGCTGGCCCCCATGCTGGGCGCGACCGGCCGGGCGGCCGGGATGGCGACGCTCACCGCGTCGGACACCGCCCCGAAGGGCGACAGGCTGTCGTTCTCGTCCGAGTGGGTGGCGATGGCCCGGTCGGCGGACGACCTGCGTCCTCTCGCCGCCCGCTCCACCCGCTGGCACGGGATCCGCGGCGGCGGCCCGGTGTGGACCGACGCCCACTCCGCCCTGTTCGAGCTGCTGAAGATGAACCGCCGCTGACGGGCGTGGTCCGTGCGGCCTCGCGGGCCGCGCGGACCACGCCGGTCCGTGTCGGCTACCTGACCGCGACGCCCGTCATGCGGAGCCCCTCCTGGCCGGACCAGGGGAAGTCGATGTCCACGGTCCGGGCCTCGGGAGGAAGCCGGTAGACGCCCGCGTAGGTCACGCTCTCGCCGGGGGCGAGGACCTTCTTGGCGTCGGCCCGGGGCAGGGAGGTGCAGACGCACTCGGCGCTCGACGCGCGCAGCGGGTAGTACCAGACGTCGCCGGCCGTGTCGCGGATGGAGATGCCGTCGGTGCTCTGCGACACGGGGCTCAGCCTGCCGTTGTACTGGAGGTCCAGCTGGAACGCCGAGCCCACGTCCGCCTGGGACCGGCCGTTGTTGCGCAGCGTCCAGACGAAGGTGGTCAGGCCCGCGGGATCGCGGTGCATGGAGTTCACCTCCACCTGGAGGTTCCTGGCCTCCGCCGCGGTGAAGGCGGCCGTCTTGGACGAGGCCGGCTTGCCGGGCGCCCAGCGGTAGGGCCGCCCGCCCGCCGGAGCGGCCGGCGGGGAAGGCATGGTGAAGCTCGCGGTGACCCGCCGGTTCTTGCGGCGACCGCTCTCGGTGTCGTTCGGGGCCACGGGGTCGGCCGATCCGTGCCCGGCGGTCTGGAAGGTCACGCCGGTGCGGGTGACGAGCTGCTTGAGCCGGTCGGCCACGGCCTTGGCGCGCCGCTCGGACAGCGGCTGGTTGATGGCGTCGTTGCCGCTGGAGTCGGTGTAGCCGTCGACCTTGACCGTGCTCCCCCGGGAGGCGTCGATCTGCTTGGCCACGCCGCGCAGGAGCTTGTCGGCCTGCGGGGTCAGATCGGCCTTGTTCAGCGCGAACAGCACGTCCGACGACAACCGCACGGCCCGCTTGTCGCCGTCGTCGTCCACGGACTGCTCGTCGCCTTCGGCGACTCCCGCCACGGTGAGGATGCGCGGCGACGCCAGCGACACCGAGGCCGGATCGGTCTGGTCCGGCAGCGCCCGGACGGGGCCGTTGGAGAGCGGGACGTCCTGCATCGGCACCGTCAGCGGAAGCGTCACCGTCACCCTGTTCACCCCGGCGGGCGGCGCGGGGAACACGGCGTAGACGTCCAGCGAGGCGCCGGGGGCGAGTTCCTTGTCGGCGAGTGAGGAGCACAGGCAGGTGCCGTCGGCCTTCCTCAACGGCATGTAGAGCTTGCCGCCCGCGCCGTCGAGTAATCCGATGCCGTTGGCCTCCAGACTTCGGATGTCGCCCTCACGGCCGCCTTCGAAAAGGCTGATATGCAGGTTCAGTTGGCTCTGTCCGTCGTTGACGATGCGGAACTGCCCGGTGACGGCGCTGCCGGAGGTCCGGCTCAACGCGAGGAGCTCCACGTGCGCGGGCCCCGCACGGTGCGCCATGGGCACCGAGATTCCGGTGCCGGGCGCCTTGCCGGCCGGTCCGCCGGTCTTCTTCGGCGGGTCGGAACCGTCGTCGCCACCGCCGCAAGCGGACAGGGCCAGGAGAAGGGCGGCCGCGCCCACTCCGGCTCGAAAGCCCCAAGAATGTCCCCGGCCAGGTTCGAACATCTGTCTGCTCCCGTCACACGGAATGGATAATCCACATGAAAAAGACAGGGAGAGCCACCCTCCGGTGGCTCTCCCTGTCGAGTGCGCCGCAGCTCGGCGACCGCGGTCAGTCGAGGCGTTACTTCTTCTTCGGGTCCCCGCCGTCGCCGCCGCCGCCGAAGATCTCGTTGATGGCCCCCTCGACCTTCGGCTTGATGGTCGACTTGGCGGCGGTGATGAGGAAGACGATGATGATGCCCGCGATCAGCACCAGGCCGGCGTACTCGATCGCGCTGGCCCCGCGGTCCTCCGCGTCGCGGATGCGCGCGATCCGGGTCCGGACGAAGTCCTGGACGTCGTCGGCACGATTCCGCATGAAAGTCTCGGTGTGCACGTACAGGGGAAGGATCGGGCTCATTTTCTGCCTCCTGACCGCCGTTTCCATCTGCTCCATTGACTGGAACATTACGGAAATCGGCGGTGCCCTCCCAGGGTCCGTCGACCCAATCACGGACCCGGCGCGGACCCAATTCCGATAGGGCCCTCGGACCTAAGGGGCGGGAATTCCCGGACGCGGTCACCGGGTGTCCTCCCCCGCGGTTCCCATCCACTGCGCGATGGCGGCGGCGCGGGAGGTGACGCCGAGTTTCGCGTATATCCGGTTCACGTGGTTCTTCACGGTCTTCTCCGCCAGGAACAGGTGGCCGGCGATCTCGACGTTGGTCCTGCCCTGCACGATCAGGCGCATCACGTCCAGTTCCCGGGCGGAGAGCCCGAACCGCGCGACCCGCCGCTCGCCGTCGTCGGACGGCGCTCCGGCCGGCCCGGACGATCCCGACGGCCCGGACGCCGCGGGCGTGTCGTCGCGCGGCTCCCCGCCGGGTTCGGCGTCGCCGTCGGCGCCCGGCGGCTCAGGACGGGCGGAGACCTCGCGTAACGCCCCCACGAGAGCCGACACCGCGGCCTCCGACAGGGGGTTCGCCCCGCGCAGCGCGCCGTGCACCGCGTCGGCCAGCTTCTGCGCGGAGAACTGGCCGTGCACCAGGTAGCCGGAGGCGCCGTTGCCGATGGCCTCCCGCACGATCCGCGGATCCTCGGTGTAGGTCAGCATGATCACCCTCGTGAGGCGGCTCAGCGTCTGCGCGGCGGTGACGCCGTCGACCAGCGGCATCTGCACGTCCAGCAGCACCAGGTCGGGCCGCACCCGCTCGACGATCTCGATCGCGGTCCGGCCGTCGCCGGCCTCGCCCACCACCTCGATGCCCGAGGCCTCCAGCAGCGACACTAATCCGGACCGCACGACGACATTGTCGTCGACCACCACGACTCGGGCCATCGTTCAACTCACCTCGGCCAATCGGTGCGCTCGTTCGTCGATGGGCAGCCGGACCAGAACGGTGGTGCCCTTCCCCCGGGTCGAAAGGATCTTCACCACGCCGCCGACCCGCTGGGCCCGCTCGTGCAGGCCGATGAGGCCGTAGTGGCCCTCCCGCGCCAGCGCGGTGAGCTCGGGCGGGCGGAATCCCGCTCCGTCGTCGCACACCGTCAGCCGCACCTCGCCGTCCCCGCGGGCCAGCCGGACCCGCACCGAGCCGGCTCCGGCGTGCCGCTCGACGTTGGTCAGCGCCTCGGACAGGATCGCCACGGCCTCGTGCCGCACCCGTAAGGGCAGATCGATGTCCGGGGCGATCTCGCACACCACCGGGACGCCCGCGGCGTCGGACCAGTCCCGCGCTGTCTCGGCGACCACCTGCGACAGCGAGCGCGGGATCGTGTCGCGGCGCAGCTCCGACAGCAGGCTCCGCGCCTCCTGGGAGGCGACCTGGCAGGCGGTGGCGATCCGGTCGGCCTCGTCCAGCGCCCGGTCCCGGTCCCGCTCGACCCACACGCGCAGCCCCGTGGCGGCCAGGGCGATGCCGCGCAGGGTCTTGGCCAGCGAGTCGTGCATCTCGCGGGCCAGGCGGGCGCGTTCCTCCGCCGCGGCCGCCTTCACCTCGGCCAGCCGCCGGGCCGACTCCTGCTCGGCGTTGGCGTCGAGCAGGCGGCGCAGCGCCACCCCGGCGAACCCCGCGAGCGGGTAGCACAGCGGCTGCCCCAGGACGTCCTGGAAGGTCGGGGGCTGCGCGTCCGGCGCGGAGTCGATCGTGAACACGAACGTGACGTAGTAGCAGAGGGTCTGGAGCCCGGCCACCGTCAGCATGCCGCGCCAGTGGTAGAGCAGGCCCGCGAGGGCGGCGGTGGCGACGGTCGCCAGCAGGTAGGGGCCGGACGTGCCGCCAAGGCCGAGCACGGTGAACGAGGCGGCCATGTCGAGCGCGAACAGCAGAGGGTGGCGCGCGAGGCGGGGGGCGACGTAGCGCCAGTACCGCCCGGCCAGCCAGGACAGCAGCGCCACCGTCAGGACGAGAAGGAAGACGTCCAGGTACTCGACTTCGAGCGGGACAAGCGACAGCGTCACCGCCGCGATGAACATGCGGATCTGCAGGAGCATCTGGAAGGCTCCGCCGACCTGCTCGGTCAGTTCCCCCTGGACGGGCCGCTCCCAGGCCGCGGCCCGGGTGCCGCCCAGCGGTGCCGGCGCGTCGCCCATCATGCCCCCTGTGGGTAAGACGTGGTCAGTTGCCGAAGAGCCCACCACCGGCCCCCACTCCCGACCCGTAGTAGACGGCCCCCATGACCACGAGCATCAGCGCCGGCAGGGTCAGCCCCAGAGTGATCCCCGTGATCTTCGGTGTGGTGCGCTGCGCCTTGCGCTTGGCCCACTGCGCCGACTCGCGGCGCATGTCGTTGCCGATGTCCATCATCGCCGTGGTGAGCGGCGCGCCCAGTTCCTCCGCCTGGAGCAGCGCCGTCACGAACTGGTTGACCGCTTCGGAGTTGTTGCGGTCGCGCAGGTCCTCGAAGGCCTCACGGCGCGGCGTGCCCAGTTCCATCTGGCGCAGCGCCACCATGAACTCGTCGGCCAGCGCGCCCGGCATGCTCTCGGCGACGCGGTGCAGCGCCAGGCGGAAGCTCAGACCGGCGCTGACGGTGACCGCCAGCACGTCGAGGAAGTCGGGCATGGAGCGCTGGATCTCGTCCTGCCTGGCCACCCTCTTGCCGTACATGACGAACTCGTTCTGCAGGCAGCCGATCAGGCAGACGGCGCCGTACAGCGGATGCCCGTTCAGGGCCAGCAGCAGCGCGAAGGTGAGGAAGAAGACGGCGTAACCCGCGGTCCGGCGCGCGTAGCCCTCGACGGTGATGCCGCCGGGACGGCCCGCCGCGTCGATCCGTCTGCGGATCGCCGCCCGCCACGGGCTGAGCAGCTCCATCGCCGCGCCGGTGAACGGCCGCCCCACCCGGTCCGCGATGGCGTCGAGGATGAACACCTCGTTCTTGTCCGCCTTGGGAGGCTCGGGCACCGCCGAGGCGGCGACCCGCTGGCCCGCGGCCACCAGCCCGAACCCCCACGCGGCCAGGATGACGCACAGCGCCGCGGCGCCCGCCATGGCCAGAATGATCATTGTTCGTCCACCGCCTCACACGTCGATCCGGGTGATCCGGCCGATGACGACCAGGCCGACCACGAACATCGCGGCCGCCGCGGCGAGGATGACCTGCCCGCCGAGGTGCTCGCTCATGGTGCGCAGGGCCCCCGGCACCATGAAGTTGATCATCATGACGCCGACCACGCTGAACCCGCCGACGACCCAGTTGGTCACCACCGCCTCACCCATGATCGTCTTGACCTCGCGGCGGGTCTCCTTGCGCTCCTCCAGGGTGCTGGCGATGGTGCGCAGCGCGGTGACCAGCGACCCGCCCGCCCGCGCCGACACCAGCAGGGTGCTGATCAGCACGCCGAGCTCCCGGGACGGCAGCCGCCCGCCGAGGTCGCGCAGCGCGTCCTCCACCGACTGGCCGAGGCGCAGCGCGTCGGCGGTGCGCCGCACCTCCTCCCCGGCCGGATCGGCGAGCTCGTCGGCGGCGATCTCGATGGCGGTGCGCATGACCAGCCCGGCGTGCGTGGCGTTGCCCAGCACCCGGGCCAGCTCGGGCAGCTGGGCGATGAACGCCTCGCGCCGGCGGTCCTCCTTGCGGCGCAGGTAGGCGAGGAAGGCGAAGCCGACGCCGATCGCGGCGGCCACCCCGAACACCGGCGCGATCCACTGGCTGATCAGCACGATCGCCGCCAGGCCGCTGCCCGCCATCAGCAGCACGAGCGTGGACACCCGCATCCGCATCCCCGAGGCCGCGAGCCGCCGGGCCAGCGCCTGCCCGACCGCGGTGCGCCGCAGGGCGACGTCCAGCCGCCCCAGCAGGCCGTCGACGCGGTCGCCGTCGCCGCCGACCTCGGAGCGCGCGACCAGCCGGCGCTGCTGCCCCCAGCCCGCGACCAGGTCGCCGATGCCCCAGGTCGCCAGGGCGAGGACGGCGGCCAGCATCGCCAGGATCACCGGAAGTGGAAGGGTCATCGGGACTGCTCCCCTCGGGGGCGGCCACCGGGATGCGCGGTCCCGTTCGGGGACGGCGCGCCGGCGAACGCGGGCGGCACGCTCTCCCCGGCGTGGAAGAGCCTGGTCAGCAGGTCCCGCGGCAGCGGGACCGGCCGGAAGCGCCCGCGCACCACCCGGTCCGCGCCGATCGGATCGGACTCGAACCGCATCACGGGACGCGTGGTGATCTCGCCGCGCCGGGCGTGCTCCAGCATCGCCACCTCGACGATGCGCCGCGACCCGTCCGGGCCCCGGTTGAGCTGCACGATCACGTCGACGGCGCTGCCGATCTGGTCGCGGATCGCCTCGAACGGCAGCCGCACGTCGCTCATGCTGGCCAGCGTCTGCAACCGGTACACCGCGTCCTCGGTGGAGTTGGCGTGCACGGTCACCAGCGAGCCGTCGTGGCCGGTGTTCATCGCCTGGAGCATGTCCAGCGTCTCGCCGCCGCGGACCTCGCCGACGATGATCCGGTCGGGCCGCATGCGCAGCGCGTTGCGCACCAGGTCGCGGATGGTGATCGCGCCCTTGCCCTCGATGTTGGCCGGACGCGACTCCAGCGACAGCACGTGCTCCTGCTTGAGCCGCAGTTCCGCCGAGTCCTCGATGGTGACGATGCGCTCGGACTCGGGCACGAACGCCGACAGCGCGTTCAGCATGGTGGTCTTGCCGGTGCCGGTGCCGCCGGCGATGACCAGGTTGAGCCGGGCGCGCACGAACGCGGCCAGCAGCATGCCGGTGGCCTGGTCCATGGAGCCCATCGAGACCAGCTCCTCGATGCTGTAGGAGCGCGGGAACCGGCGGATCGTGAGGATCGGGCCGACCAGCGACAGCGGCGGGATGATCACGTTGACGCGCTCGCCGGTGGGCAGCCGGGCGTCCACCATCGGGCTCGACTCGTCCACCCGCCGGTTCACCTGGGCCACGATCCGGTCGATGGTCTGGTACAGCTGGTCCTCGTTGGCGAACCCCGCGTCCAGCCGGTGGACCCGGCCCGCCCGCTCCACGAAGATCGAGTCCGGGCCGTTCACCATGATCTCGGTGACGGTCGGGTCGGCGAGCAGCGGCTCCAGCACGCCGAGGCCGAGGGCCTCGTCCACCACCCGGCGGATCAGGTTGGCGCGCTCCCCGGCCGCCAGCACCGGGCCCTCCCGCGTCACCAGCAGGCCGACGACCTTCTCCAGCCGGGCCCGCCGCTGCGCCATCGTCAGCCGCGCCAGCTCGTCGAGGTTGACCTCCTCCAGCAGGCGCTGCCGCCAGTGCTGGACGGTGCTCTTGCTCATCCGGTCGTTGGACGACCGGTCGTCGTCGAGACGGTCCTTGAGTGCCATCGGCTATCCCAGCGGCATGGTGACGGTGCGGTTCACGGTGTAGTCGAAGGGGACCCCCTTGAACAGCAGCGGCAGCTTGGCCTCGACATGGCAGTACACGGCGTCGGCTCCCGCCACCTCGGTCCGCCCTCCATCGATCTTGTAGTCGTTCAGCCAGTAGGGCCTGACCCGGTTCGCGTACTCGACGCAGAGGGACGGGTCGTAGTGCTGGGCGGCCTCGCGGGCTCCGGTGCGGGCGATGTTCTCCACGCGCGACACCGTGGTGAAGGAGATGTACGCCTGGAAGGCCGCGAAGATGACGAAGAGCGCGATCGGGAGGACGCCCGCGAACTCGATCGCGGCCGCGCCCGCGTCCCGGCGCCGGGCGTCGTGCGCCGCCACGTCCCTCACCCCTCGCCCTCGTAGACGATCTTGCTTCGGGTCCGGATGCCCCACGAGCTGCGGAGCCCGGGGATCAGGACGGGCGTGTCGATGGTGACCACGGCGTAGCCGTCCACGACGTCGAGCGTGAGGTGGTCGCGGTCCTTCCACCTGCCCTTGATGCGGGCCACCGCGCGGCGCCGCACCTCCTCCCGGTTGGCTCGCGCCTCGGGAGTGTCGCGCTTGTCGTAGCCGATCACGGCGACCGCCCGCGCGGCCTCGTTCGCCGCGTGGCTGGAGTAGGTGGAGGTCAGCCCGACCAGCACGATCTGCCACACCAGCACGAGGACCAGCAGGATCAGCGGGAAGACGCCGGCGAACCCGATCGCGGCCTCGCCCCGGTCGCCGGTGTCCGGCGCCGCCGCCGCGCCGGCGCCCTGCCCGCCCCCGGCGTCGAGCAGCCCGAGGTCCAGGGCCGCCTTGCCGATCGCCTTGCGGAAGTCGGCGTTCTTCACCGCGCCCGGCGAGCCGGTGTTGGCCGCCTCCTCCAGCGCGCGGAAGACCGCCGGCACCGTGACGCCGCGCAGCGGCGAGCCGACCATCTTCTTCGCCAGCTCGGGCTGGATCTCGTTGCGCCTGTCGTGCCGGGTGAGCAGGACGCTCACCTCGTCCTCCTTGCGGATCGCGAGCCGCGCGTACATCTGCGCCAGCCGGCGGGCCGAGCGCAGCGCCGGCACGTCGGGGGTGGTGACGATGACGGCCTCGTCCGCGAGTTCCACCGCCGTCGCGTTGGCGTCGGCGAGATGGGTGCCGCCGTCCACGATCACCACGTCGTACCGGGACCGGATGACGGTCAGGATCTGCCACACGGCACGGGCCGAGATCTCCTCCGCGTCCTCGCCGTGCGCGGGCGCGAGCAGCAGGTGCGGTCCGGCCGGGTGGACGAACAGCGCCTCGGCCACGACCGCTCCGTCGAGGTCGCCGGCGGCCGCGGCGAGGTCGGCGAGGCTGTGCCGGTGCTGGACGTCGAGGTAGCCCGGGATGTCGCCGTTCTGCAGGTCCATGTCGACCAGGCACACCGTCCGCCCCGCACTGGACACGGCGATGGCGAGGTGGATCGCCAGCGTGGTCGTGCCGACGCCGCCCTTCGCGCCGGTGAGCGTGACCAGCCTGGCCATCCGGCCCGGCCGGCCGGGGATCTCGGCGGAGGTGAAGTGCCGGCGCATGCTGCGCGACCACTCCGACGCCTGCTGGACGCGGTTCTGCAGCTCCGACAGGGTCGGCTCGTTGGAGATCACCCCGCGCGCGCCGGCCGCCATCGCCGCCGCCAGCATCTCGGCCGTCGCGTCGTCGGCGATCAGGATGACGGCGAGCTGGGGCTGGCGGATCACCAGGTCGCGGATGAGGTCGAGCGCCGGCAGCGGCCCGAGCCCCTGGTGCACCAGCACGACGTCGAGGTTCGGGGTCGTCGCGACCGTCCCCGCCAGATGGTTGGACGTCGTCTCGACCGCGACGAGCTCGATGTCGGGGATCTCGCGGAACTGCCCGCTGAGGGAGGCGGCGAGATCGCGGTCCTCGACGCCGAGGAGGACGTGGATGTTCACCGGTCTCACCTCGCCGGAAGCGTTTCGCAGACCGGCGGGAGCCGGGTGCCGTCCAGGCCGGTTCCGGACCCGCCGATGAGGGCGAGCCTGATCTTCGTCGCGAAGCTCTCCTCGCGGGTGAGCTTGAGGCTGTCCTGCGCGCTCAGCGCGAAGGTGATCGGAACCTGGGACTGCGTCACCGAGCTGTTCTTCTCGTCCTTGACCTGGGTCGTCTGCCCGATCTGGATGACCCTGGCCGCCCGGACGATCCGCGCCGC
>NZ_JBEZJP010000124.1:0-19768 GCF_040653175.1 Actinomadura sp. NPDC048032 | reverse complement strand
CGTGCAGCTGCGGCAGCGTGCATGACCGTGACGTCAACGCCGCGCGCAACATCCTGGCCGCCGGGCTGGCGGTGACCGCCTGTGGAGACGGTGTAAGACCTCAACGGGACACCTCCCGGACGAGGCTCTCGTCGGCGAAGCAGGAAACCCAGCGAGCAAACGCTGGAACCCCCTGCCCTAGGCCGGGGGAGGAAGTCAACGGGTGAAAACTCCCATCTGCGTCGGCGCGCCGACCTCGGGGTCTTCGTCGCCGACGGGAACGTGGCGGACGCGGTAGCCGTGCTCGGCGGCGACCCGGTCCGCCCATGCGCGGAACTCCGGGCGCGTCCATTCGAAACGGTGGTCGGGGTGGCGCATCGCCCCGGGCGCCAGCCCCTCGTAGCGGACGTTGTGCTCGGCGTTCGGGGTCGTGACGACCACGACGCGGGGCGCGGCGTGGCCGAACACGACCCGCTCGACGGCGCCGAGGCGCGGCGGGTCGACGTGCTCGATGACCTCCATCAGCACGGCCGCCTCGTACCCGCGGAACCGGTCGTCGGCGTAGGTGAGCGCGCCCTGGAAGACGTCCTGCACGCGGTCGTTCTCGCGGCGCGGCTGCTTGTCCAGCCTCAGGCGGCGGGTGGCGTGGCCGAGCGCGCGGTACGAGACGTCCGACCCGGAGATCTCGCTGAAGAACTCGTCCTTGGCCAGCCGCGCCATGAGCTTGCCCGAGCCGCAGCCGAGGTCGATGACCCGGCGGGCGTCCTCGTCGTGCAGCGCCTGCACCACCGACCGCAGCCGCAGCTCCGCGAGCGAGACCGGTGCCTCCTCGGGTGCCTCCTCGGGGGCCTCCGCCCGCCCGTCCTCGGCGGCGGCCTCTTCCTCCTCGACCTCCACCGGGTCGAGCTCCTCGTCGGACGCGTCCTCGGCGTCGGCGAGACGGCCCAGCGCGGACTGCACGAGGCTGCGCCGGTTGGCCAGGTACCGGCGCGTGATGGCGCCGCGGTCGGGGTGCGCGGCCAGCCAGCCCTCCCCCGCCCGGATGAGCTTGTCGACCTCGTCGGGCGCCATCCAGTAGTGCTTGGCGTCGTCGAGGACCGGCAGCAGGACGTACAGCTGGTTGAGGGCGTCGGCGAGCCGCAGCGTCCCGGTCAGGGTGAGCGTCACGTACCGGGAGTCGCCCCACTCGGGGAAGTCGGGGTCGAGCGGCACGGGCACGGCCGACACGTCCCAGCCGAGCGGAGCGAAGAACCGCTCGGCCTGGCCGGGCCCGCCCCGGCACGGGAGGGCGGGCAGAACGATCTCCAGCGGGACGGGCGTCTCCGCCAGTTCGGGGCGCAGGTCGCAGCGTCCCCGCATGGCGGTGCGGAACACGTTCGCCATGGCCGACGCCAGGAGCGACGACGCCGCGTACGGGCGGTCGTTCACGTACTGGCCGAGAGAGAAGTCGGGCGTGCCTCTGCCGCGCGTGCGCACGAGCTGGACCGGGTCGACGTCCAGCAGCAGGGCCGCCGTGCAGCGCCCCTCCTCCGCGTCCGGGTAGAAGACGTGCGCCGTGCCGTAGGACTGCTCGAAGCGCTGCACCCGGTCCGGATGCTTGTGCAGGAGGAACCCCAGGTCGGTCGCCTGGCTCATCGTCGTGGTGATCGTCAGAAGCACGTCCCAAGTGTGGCGGAACGCACCGAACGCCCCCATCCATTTTCCGGAACGCCGGACTTAAAGGGTTTGCGCCCGGTTCGCCTGACCAGCAGAATCCGGAGCGACATGAGCAGACACCCCCGCCGGATGACCGCGCAGGAGACCGTGGCCATCCTCGAACGCGGCGACTACACCGCGCCGTCCGGCCGCACCGTCCCGATCGCGGACGACCTGGCCGAGGCCGTCCGCCGCACCGTCCTCTACCGGCCGGGCGAGCTGGACACGCTGCTGGAGAACCTTTCTCCGGCCGGCCCCGGCGCGCGCACGCGGATCGAGGTGACCGGCGAGACGACGCTCGCCGCCGCGCGACGGCTGCGCGCCCCCGGGACGACGCCGTTCGCGCTCAACTTCGCCTCCGCGAAGAACCCGGGTGGCGGCTTCCTGAACGGGGCGCACGCCCAGGAGGAGGGGCTGGCGCGCTCGTCGGGCCTGTACGAGTCACTGCGCTCGGCCAGGGAGTACTACGACTTCCACCGCGCCCAGGGAGACCTCCTCTACAGCGACCACATGATCTACTCGCCGGACGTGCCGGTGTTCCGGGACGACTCCGGGCGGCTGCTGGAGGAGCCCTACGGCGTCACGTTCCTGACGTCGCCCGCGCCGAACCGCGGCGCGATCAGGGACGCCGCCAAGGCCGAGCGGATTCCGGCGGCGCTGCGGCTGCGCGCCCGCAAGGTCCTCGCCGTGGCGCTGGCCAACGGGCACACCCGGATCGTTCTCGGCGCCTGGGGCTGCGGCGTCTTCCGCAACGACCCCGCCGAGGTCGCCGAGGTGTTCGCCGAGGCGCTGCGCCCGGCCGGAGAGTTCGCCGACCGGTTCGAGCACGTGGTCTTCGCCGTCTGGGACACCGCGAAGGGCGCCCCCCGGCACGCCGCCTTCGAGCGCGCCTTCGCCTAACCGTCCTCCTCGGGGCTGGACGCCTCCGCGGCGTAGGAGGCGATTCCCCGGACGAGCATGTCGAGGCCGAACTCGAAGCGCCCGTCGCCGCTCTCCGCGGTGAGCTCGTCCACCATGCCGGAGATCGTCGGGTAGCGGTCCTTGGGCAGGGCGGCGAAGTACTCGCGGATCTGGTCGAGGTACTTCTGGAAGTACGTCCACGGGTCGCCCGCCCCCGGGGGCGTCTTGGCGTGGTGGAGCGTGTCCTCGATGGCGTCGGCGTCGAGGAACATGCCAAGGGTGCTGACGGCCAGCCCGGCGATCCGCTTCGGGACGCCGCCGGCGCGCATGAGGGCGAGCTGCGTCTCGGCGACGTCCAGCAGGTGGGGCCCGGTGGGAATGAGCGCCATCGACACCACCGCGATGTCGCGGTGCGAGGTGTAGACGCGGCGGATCTCGCGCGCCAGCTCCTTCAGCTGCTCCTGCCAGCGCGCCGGGTCGGGGACGGGGAGCCGGATCTCGGCGGCGACCCGGTCGAGCATCAGCTCGCGCAGCTCCTCCTTGCCCGAGACGTGGGCGTAGAGGGACGCCGGACCCGTGCCGAGCTCCTGCGCGACGCGGCGCATGGTCACGGCGTCCAGCCCCTCGGCGTCCAGGACGCGGATCGCCGTGTCGACGACGAGCTCCTGCGTGAGCGGCTGGCGGGCGGGCGCGGCCCTGCGCGGCCTGCGGCCGGGCGGCGTCGGCATGTCCGGGCGTGCGGTGACCACGTCAGGACCTCCTGATCTCGCGATGCATCTTGACTATCGCGAATCGCGATATATCTTCTCTATCGGAGAGAGGATTTCTCGTACACGAACATCGTACTTGACACGAACAGCGTTCGCCCGTAGAACACTGTTCGTAAGCAACGAACACTGTTCTCCCGGAGTGACCATGACCGAAACCCTGACCTCCCCCGCCCGGGGCACCGCCGACGGCGGCTACCGCTGGCGCTGGGTCGCCCTGTTCGTGATCCTCGCCGGCGAGGTCATGGACATGCTGGACGCCCTGATCACGGCCATCGCCGCCCCCACGATCCGCGCCGAGCTCGGCGGGTCGGCGGCCACCATCCAGTGGCTCGCCGCCGCCTACACCCTCGCCATGGCCGTCGGGCTCATCACCGGCGGACGCCTCGGCGACCTCTACGGCCGCAAGCGGATGTTCCTCATCGGCGCGGCCGGCTTCACGGTCGGCTCGCTGCTGTGCGGCATCGCCGGCTCCCCCGGGATGCTGGTCGGCGCCCGCGGCATGCAGGGCCTGTTCGGCGCGCTGATGCTGCCCCAGGGCATCGGAATGATCAAGCAGATGTTCTCGGCGAAGGAGATGGGCGCCGCGTTCGCCATGTTCGGGCCGGTCATGGGGCTGTCGTCGGTCGGCGGCCCGGTGCTGGCCGGCTGGCTGATCGACGCCGACCTGTTCGGCACCGGCTGGCGGATGATCTTCCTGATCAACCTGCCGCTGGGCGCCGCCGCCGTGCTCGCCGGGCTGAGGTTCCTGCCCGAGGGGCGCGCCGAGCACGCCTCCCGGCTCGACCTCACCGGCGCGGTCCTGGCCTCCCTCGGCGCCGGGCTGCTGATCTACCCCCTCGTCCAGGGCCGCGAGCACGACTGGCCCGCCTGGACGTTCGCCATGATGGCCGCCTCCCTCGTCGTGTGGGGCGTGTTCGCCTGGTACGAGACCCGCAAGCAGCGTCTCGGCGGCGACCCGCTGATCGTGCCGAGCCTGTTCCGCAAGCGGGGCTTCACCGGCGGCCTCGTCGTCGGCCTGGTGTTCTTCTCCGGCGTCGCCGGCCTCGGCCTGGTGCTGGCGCTGTTCTTCCAGCTCGGGCTGGGCTACTCCCCGCTCAAGGCCGGCCTCGCGCAGATCCCGTGGTCGGTCGGCATCGTCATCGGCTTCGGTCTCATGCAGGCCGTGCAGGGCCTCGGCCGCAAGGTGATCCACGCGGGCGCCGTCGTCATGGCCGCCGGGATCGCCGGGCTGTACTTCACCCTCCGGTACGCCGGGACCGACGTCACCCCCTGGCAGCTCATCCCCGCGCTGACCGTCACCGGGATCGGCATGGGCCTGCTGATGGGGCCCTTCTTCGACACCGTGCTGGCGGGCGTCGAACCCGAGGAGACCGGCTCGGCGGGCGGCACGCTCACCGCCGTCCAGCAGCTCGGCAGCGCGCTCGGCGCGGCCGTCCTCGGCACGGTCTTCTTCGGGCTGCTCGGCGGGCACGTCGCGTCCGCCGCCGACGACGGCGCCGCCGCCCTGCGCCGCGACCTCGCCGCCGCGTCCGTCCCGGCCGCGCAGGGGGACCGCGTCGTGGACGGCCTGCGCGACTGCGGCCGCGACCGCGCCACCGCTAAGGACGCCGCCGCCGTGCCCGCGTCCTGCGGCCGCCTGGAAAATGCCGTCGGCGCCGCCGTCGCCGCCGCGCCGCAGTCGGCTCCCGCCGTCCAGAAGGCGGTCGCGGGGGCGGGCGAGCACGCGGCCAAGGTCGGGTTCGGCGACGCCATGAAGTTCACGCTGTGGGTCGAGGTCGGACTCCTCGGCCTGACCTTCCTCGTGACGTTCCTGCTGCCGATGCACGCCCGCCCGGAGGAGGAGACCGCCTGACGTGACGCACGGGGCCCGCGCCCAGGGGACTCCCCCGGACGCGGGCCCCGCCTCGCCGTCAGAGCTTGCTCATCACCTCGGAGGCCAGCAGCTCCACGTGCTCCAGGTCGCTCATGTCGAGGACCTGGAGGTACAGGCATTCCGCGCCCAGCTCGCCGAACTGGCCGATCTTGTCGACCAGCTCCTGCGGGGTCCCGGCCAGCCCGTTCTCGCGCAGCTCCGGCACCTTCCGCCCGATGGCGTCGGCGCGCCGCTTCAGCTCCGCCTCGTCCCGCCCGCAGCACACGACCTGCGCGGCCGAGTACACCAGCGGCCTCGTCCGGCCCGCCTCGGCGACCGCCGCGCGGACCCGGTCGAACGCGCCGCCGGTGTCCTTGACCTGGTGGAACGGGACGTTGTACTCGTCGGCGTAGCGGGCGGCCAGCCGCGGCGTCCGCTTCGCCCCCGCGCCGCCGATGATGATCGGCGGCCCGCCCGGGCGCACCGGCTTGGGCAGCGCGGGCGACTCGGTCAGGGTGTAGTGCCGCCCGCTGAAGGAGAACGTCTCGCCGGACGGCGTCCCCCACAGCCCGGTGAGGATCTGCAACTGCTCCTCAAGCCGGTCGAAGCGCTCGCCGAGGCTCGGGAACGGGATGCCGTAGGCGGCGTGCTCCTCCTCGAACCACCCCGTCCCGAGGCCCAGGTCGACGCGCCCGCCGCTCATCTGGTCGACCTGCGCGACGGAGATCGCCAGCGGCCCCGGATAGCGGAACGTTCCCGCCGTCACCAGCGTGCCGAGCCTGATCCGGCTGGTCTCCCGCGCCAGCGCGCCCAGCGTGATCCAGGAGTCCGTCGGGCCCGGCTCGCCCGAGACGTCTCCCATCTTGACGAAGTGGTCGGAACGGAAGAACGCGTCGAAGCCGAGCTCCTCGGCCGCCTTGGCGACGGCGAGCTGTGTCTCATACGTCGCCCCCTGCTGGGGCTCGGTGAAGATTCGAAGTCGCATGTCCCCATCCTCGTACGGACCGGGCGGCGGTCGCGCGGCGGGTCAGCCCCCGCCCGGCGTCACCCCGAGCGACCGACCCTCCGCACCGCCGCCGGCACCTTCGCCTTGGGCTTCTTGGCTTCCGACTTCTTCACATGCGGCTTCTTGGCCGTCGGCTTCTTCGCGTCCGGCTTCTTCGCTTCGGACTCCTTCGCGTCCGGCACCTTCGCCTTGGGCTTCTTGGCGTCCGGCTTCTTCGCCTCGGGCTTCTTCGGGGACGCCTTGGAGTGTCCTTCCTGGGCGGACGTGGCGATGCGGACGGCTGGGAACGTACGCGCCGCGTGGGCGGCGCCCCACGTCACGGTTCCGCGCAGGCGGATCCGCTGACCGGGCCTGGCCTCGTCCGACACCTTGGCCTTGATCGCACCGGTGACGGTCCCCCCGTCCCGCACGGTGCCGAGCTCGCACTCGACCGTCCACCCGGCGGCAGCGCAGTCCCTGTTCCCCGAGACGAACGCCAGCGATCTCGGCAGCCTCGTCCTGAACACCGCCTTGCCGGACTTGCCCGGCCCCTTGGCGGCCATCTTGAACGTCCACTCGTAGGTGCGCCCCGGGACGACGGCGCTCGCGGGCCCGCCCGTGCGGAGCGCCACCCCCGCGCCCTGCTTGCCGTGCTGCTTGGATTTCGGCTTCGGGCCGGGCCCGTCGGCCTGCGCTGCGGCAGGCAGGAGAACGCCTCCCAGCACCGGCGCGGCGATCGCCAGCACCATGCCCTGCACCCTCAACGTCCGGATCACTACGAACCCCCCGTGGCCTGCGGTTTTGTTGCGGTCACCGTCCGTTCTAGTGATCCGGAGGCGCGGCCGCCAACGCCGCGTCGGCGTGTCGCCACGCACGGTGACTCTTGACCGTCCGCCCCCTTACGGACGGTCAACCTCCGCAATCTCCTGCGCCACAAAGGACAAAGCCTGTTAAATCGCCAAGACCCCGACAACCCGACACATGGAGCTGACATGGCTGTCTTCGGCGTCGACTACGCGTGGGGCCGCCCCGGCGCGTCCGCGCTGGAACGCGCCGGGGCGAAGTTCGCGTGCCGTTACCTGTCGCACGACACGAGCGGCAAGAACCTGACCCGCAAGGAGGCCGACGAGCTGTCAGCCGCAGGCATCTGGCTGGTGGTCGTGTGGGAGTCGACCGCCAAGCGCCCCCTCGCCGGCCGGTCCGCCGGCGCGGCCGACGCCCGGGACGCCGCCGCCCAGGCCAGGGCGTGCGGCATGCCGGACGACCGGCCGATCTACTTCGCCGCCGACTGGGACGCCACCTCCGGGCAGCAGGACGAGATCAACGCCTACCTGGACGGCGCGGCGAGCGTCCTCGGCCGCGACCGGGTCGGCCTCTACGGCGGCTACGGCCCGGTCAAGCGCGCCTTCGACGCCAAGAAGATCACCTTCGGCTGGCAGACGTACGCCTGGTCGGGCGGCAAATGGGACCCCCGCGCCCAGCTCCGGCAGTACTCCAACGACCACACGATCAACGGCGTCGGCGTCGACTACGACCGCGCCGTCAAGAGCGACTACGGGCAGTGGCGCGTCGGCGTCTCGCCCGAGGGAGAGGACGACATGCCCGACTACGTGTCCGTCGGCACCGGTGGCGACCACCAGGAGCTTCCTCCCGGCAAGTGGACCGAGGTCACCTGGAGCAAGGAGTACTCCGACAAGGAGCACCAGCACGGCGACTCGGGCGGCCCCGGCCTGCTGACCGGCTCGGCCCGCTACAGCGTGTCGGTGAGCGCGACGCTCAGCGGCGTCCCCGCGGGCACGCTCATCCAGGCCCGCGTGGTCGAGATGGCGGACGGCGACTCCTCCAGCCTGCAGATCGGCCCCGTCCAGGACTTCATCTCCGTCGGCGAACCCACCAACCTCCTCTACGGCCTCGCCGCCGACACCGTCGAGGCGGGCAAGCGCGTGCGCTTCCAGCTCCTCCACCAGGGCGCCGCCGCCGCGACGATCGCCAAGGCCAGCGCCAAGGTCTTCTTCTGGCGGTGACTCAGAAGTCGTCGTTGATGTAGGGCGCCAGCGGGACGGCCAGCGCGGCCTCCAGGCGCGCGGCCGCACCCGGCGTGTGCTCGGTGACGGCACCGATCCGGACCAGGGTGACCGGGCTCTGGCCGCCCAGGTAGACGGCCGCGAGATCGGCGGCGCTGAGGCTGAGGTCCGGTGGCCCGGAGGCCGGTTCGCAGGCAGGCGTCGGCCCGGTCGTGAGGCGCCAGCGGCCGGCGTTCGCCGGGATGCGCGGGTCCTCGATCTCCAGGACGAAGGCGTCCTCGGCGGCCCAGGAGCGGGCGCGAAGAGCGGCCGGCACGTCGATCAACCGCAGCCAGAGGGCGCCGAAGTCCCTCGTGACGTTGACCCGGTCGGGGTCGGCGACCATGTGCGGCAGCAGGTCGTCCACCGGACGGCCCAGCGCCTCGATGCGGGACGTCAGGTCGATCGACGCCAGGAACTTCCAGAGCGCGGCCTCCGCCTGCGGGGTGTCGGCGACGAGGTCGACCACCCGGACCGTCCCCTCGCGGACCCGGTAGACCACGTAGCCGGCGGGATGGACGACGATGCGCGGCGCGGTGTAGCCGGGTGACTCCCGGTCGACCGGCCGCAGGATCGCCTTGGCCCACCACTCGGGATCGCGCACGAGCCCGCCCGGGCGCAGCGATCGCCGGTGGATCGGATCGACCAGCTCGGGCGCGGACGCGGCGTCGACGAGCCGCAGCGGCCGGTCGTCCGGGGTCGCGCGGAACTCCAGCGGACGCGACGTGGTCACTTCCAGGTCGATCGCCCGCGTGGCCAGCCCGAAACCGTACCGGCCGTAGATGGCGCCCTGCGACGCCCAGAGCGCGGCCACCGGACGCCCCGCCGCGATGGCGTCGGCGTCCATCCGGTCCATCATGGACGTCAGGATTCCCCGGCGCCGATGCGTGGGCAGCACCCCGACGAACGTGACCGCCGAGCAGTCGAGCAGAGCGCCCGGGACCGCGAGCCGCATCGGCATGGCCGCGAGCTGCCCGACCCTCGTGTCGCCGTCATAGGCGCCGATCCGCTCGGCACGGGTGAGCGGCCACCCCTCCCGGTCGCGGTCGCCGTCCTCCATGGGCAGGTGGAACACCATCCCGGCGAAGTCGACCATGAGCGCGGCGTCGGCCTCCGGCACGTCCCTGATCTCGATCACACGTCCACGCTAACCGGCCCCGCAACCCATTTTCCGAGGTCAGCCACGGCTTTCGGGGTGGGTGTCAGGCGACTCCGCCGAGCCGCTTGACCAGGAACCGCGCGGGATCGACCACTTCATGGCGGGTCCCCTGGTCGTCGATGTAGTGGTACCGATCGAGGTAGCGGCAGCCGGTCTCCTGGTAGCCGAGTCGCAGGTAGAGAGCAGCCGCACGCTCGTTGTCGTCGTCCACGCCCAGACCGATCTGGTCGTGTCCGCGTTGGCGGACGAGGGCTTCGGCCGCGTCGATGATGGCGCTCCCGATGCCCTGGGACCGCAGTTCGGGCGGCCAGACGCCCAGACCGTTGAGCTCGGGGCAATCCGGATGCCGCTGCCTCACTTCGGGAGCGGCGCAGCCGTGCCACAGGATCTGCCCCGTCCCGACGGGAACGGCCTCGGCCCAGGCGACCAGGAACGTGGTGAGACCGCGCTGTTGCTGCTCGAACCGTGCCGCATGCCTCCTCGTCCGCCCAGGCGAGGGGATGCGGGACTCCAGCAGCTCAAGGTCATCTTCCCTGCACTCTCGGATGGTGACCATCTGCCAAGCCCTTTCCAAACATCGCCCTCACAAGACCGCCCCCGCCTGCCGGCCCCCCCGAATACGGGGGACGTCTCGTCATACCAGACGGACTGTGCCGGCGCTCTCGCTCAAACCCCCTCCCCCTGCTGAACCCTCCCGGCTCATTGCCGGGCTGTCAGCAACCCCACGAGAGCGACCTCCGCGCCGGTGATGTCGGCGGCCTCAGCGATCGGGTCGCCCCAGTGCGTCCAGAATCAGTCGCGGTCCTCGTCCGTAGGCCGCGGCTCGCAGGTGATCCGCACGGCCCGCGGCGGCGAGACCCCCACGGCGGTCGTCACGGTGATCTCCGGGGCGCCGATGTCCACTGTGTAGCCGCGGACGCCCATGCGTCGGGCGAGCGCCGAGAGTTGCGGGTGCAACTCCATGCCGAGCAACCGCACGATCTTCACGGCGACCTCGTCCACCGCGCCGGTCGGCCCCAGGTCGAGCCCCGAGTCCCAGACGAACCGCCCCCGCAGCGCATCGACCGACCGGGAGCCCCCCGCCTTGGCCTTCATGACGAGGCTGGCGCTGTGCTGGACACCCCGGACGCCGCGCTCCTCCAGCGCCTTACCCAGCGCCAGGAGGGCGTGCTCGCAGTCGGCGGCGTCCTGCTGGGACAGCAGGTTCCGCAGCGCGTCACAGGAACCGGCGCCAAGGATGATCGCTTTCGCCTCGGCCCCCTCCCGGACGGCACGGTACGGGAGAACGGCATGTCACTGCCCTCGATCCTCCAGCCGGGGAATTCGTCGCGCAGCGCGGCGAGGCTTGCTGCCGGATCCGCGGGTGTCGCTGGCGTGGGTACCTCGCTCATAGCCGAGCCTCGTTTCCGGTCAGGCCCGGGAACCTCCGGTGTGCGGGCACCGGCCCAGGCCGTCATTGGTCGGTCCAGGTCAGCTCGGCCCACATGGTCTGCCCGTCGACGTCGGCGTCGTGGCCCACCTTGTCGGCCAGGGAGTAGACGATGAGCAGGCCGCGGCCGTGGTCGTCCTCGTCCCCAGGGATGCACGGGGCTGGACGCCACTGCCTGCCGTCGCCGGAGTCGTGGACGGCGATGCGGGCGCGGCCGCGCGCCACCTTCACGATCACGGTGACCTCGCCGCCGTCGCCGCTGGGCGTGTGCCGCAGGCTGTTGGCGACGAGTTCGGCTGTGATGAGTTCGGCGTTTGCAAGCGGTGCGCACAGGTTGTCAAGCTGTGTCCGAGCATTCGCACCCAGCGATCGGAGGCGCCGTGAACCAGCCCGCCTACCAGCGCATAGCCGATGATCTACGGCGCCAGATCATCGACGGCACGCTCGCGCCGGGCGACCGCGTTCCCTCGCGGGCGCGGCTCCGCGAGCTCTACCAGGTCTCCGATCAGGTCGCCCTCGGCGCCGTCCGGCTACTCACCACAGAGGGCTTCCTCGAAGCACGGTCCGGCTCGGGCACGTACGTGCGGCGCAAGCCGGAGCTCAAGCGCCTCGCCCGGTCCTGGTACGGCTCCTCCGGCCGGGACGGGTCGCCGTTCCGCACGGAGATGCAGCGACAGGGCCGCGCCGGCACGTGGCGCGTCGCATCGGAGACCGGTGCCGCGAGCGCAGCCGTGGCCGAGCGGCTCGACATCGCCGCAGGCGACCCGGTCGTGACGAGCCGCTACACCTTTCTGGCCGATGAGCAACCCGTGATGCTGTCCACGAGCTGGGAGCCGCTCGACCTGACACGCGGGACGCCGGTGCTGTTCCCCGAGGAGGGGCCGCACGCCGGTGCCGGAGTGGTCGCACGGATGAGGGCGATCGGGCAGCACATCCAGTCGGTGCAGGAGGTCGTGACAGCGCGGCCTGTGCTGCAGTCGGAGGCGGAGCCCCTCGGCGAGGCGCTCGGGTCCGTGGTCATGGTGATCCAGCGGACCTACCGCACGGCGGAGCGGGCGGTGGAGACGGCCGACATCGTGGTGCCCACGGACCGGTACGAGGTGGAGTACGTCCTGCCGGTGGAATGACCACCGCCCGCCGACCAGCGGTCAGCGGGCGGGGACGTGCGGAATCAGTGCGTCGAGAACCCGGGGTGTGGTCAGCCTCTCACCAGGGTCGCGAGGCACTCGACGTGGTGGGTCATGGGGAAGGCGTCGAAGGCGCGGAAGGTCTCCAGGGTCCAGCCGCGTTCGCTGAAGTAGGCGAGGTCGCGGGCGAGGGTGGCCGGGTCGCAGGAGACGTAGGCGATCTTGCGGCCGGCGAGGCGGGTGATGTGGTCGACGACCTCGCGGCCCGCGCCGGTGCGGGGCGGGTCGAGGACGACCAGGTCGGCCTTGCGGACCCGGGAACCGCCGTGGTGGCCCGTGCCGCGCTTGTTCTGCGTGCGGGAGCCCGAGGACGCGCGGCCGAACTCCAGGTCGGCGATGACCTCCTCGACGGGGCCGCGCTCGATCGAGACGTTCGAGAGGTCGCGCAGGTTGTAGCGGGCGTCGCGGACGGCCTGGCCGTCCGACTCGACGCCGACGACGAGGCCCTCGTCGCCGACGCGGTCGGCGAGGACGCCGGCGAACAGGCCGACGCCGCAGTACAGGTCGAGGGCGATGTCGCCGGGCTTCGGTTCGAGGGCGTCCAGGACGGCGTCGGCGAGCAGCTGCGCCGCGCCCGGGTGCACCTGCCAGAAGCCGCTGCCGCTGACCTGGTAGAGCCGCCCGGAGACCTCTTCACGCACGTACGGGAGCCCGGCGCCGGGTTCGGGCTTGCCGCGCACGAGCCGGACCGGCACGTCCAGCCGCGGGACGCGGATCTTGCGGCGGTCGCGGCCGCGCAGCACGACGAGGCGGTCGCCCGTGCTCGCCGAGACCACGCCCTCGACGCCGGACGCGCCCGGCCAGCGCTTGCGCTCGATGCCCATGAGCTCCACGCCGGGGTGGGCGATCAGGCACTCGTCCACGGGCTCGATGTCGTGCGACCGGTGCTTGCGCAGGCCGACGACGCCGGAGGAGACCGAGAACTGGACGCGGGTGCGCCAGCCGAGCCCCGGCGGCGGCACCACCTCGCCGTCGACCGGGTACGGGACCTCCTCGACGACGACCGTGCGGGTGATCCCAGCGAGCCGCTCCAGCTGCTCCTGGACGACCGCGGCCTTCAGCGCCCGCTGGGCGGGCAGGGAGGCGTGCTGCCAGTCGCAGCCGCCGCACCGTCCGGGGCCGGCGAACGGGCAGGGCGCCTGCACGCGGTCGGGCGACGCCTCGATGATCTCCACGGCGTCGGCGCGGAGGAAGTTCTTGGTGCGGTCGGTGACGCGGGCCCTCACCCGTTCGCCGGGCAGGGCGTGCCGGACGAAGACCACGCGCCCCTCGTGCCGGGCGACGCAGAAACCGCCGTTGGCGACGTTGCCGACCTCCAGTTCGAGGACGTCGGGTTCGAGTTCAGTCACGGTCCGAAACACTACCGGCACCGGGGCGTGCCCCGGTCCGCGGCGGGCGCCGGGACGAGCCGGGGCCCGGGGGCTCCTTGCGCCCCTTGAGCCGGTCGGAGGACTGCAGCTGCCACGCGACGCTCGTCACCATCACGCCCGGCTGGAACAGCAGCCGCCCCTTCAGCCGCAGCGCGCTCTGGTTGTGCAGGAGGTGCTCCCACCAGTGGCCGACGACGTACTCGGGGATGAACACGGTGACGACGTCGCGGGGGCTCTTGCGCCGGACGCTCTTGACGTAGGACAGGACCGGGCGCGTGATCTCCCGGTACGGCGAGTCGAGGATCTTCAGCGGGACGGGGATGTCGAGGGCGTCCCACTCCTGCTGGAGGCGCTGCGACTCCTCGGCGTCCACCGCCACCGTCACCGCCTCCAGCGTGGAGGGGCGGGTGGCGCGGGCGTAGGCCAGGGCCCGCAGCGTCGGCTTGTGGATCTTGGAGACGAGCACGATGCCGTGGTTGCGGGCGGGCAGCGCGACGTCCTCGCCGGAGGGAACCAGCTCGGCGGCGACCCGGTCGTAGTGCCGCCTGATGCCCTTCATCAGCAGGTAGAGCAGCGGCATCGCGATGCAGACGATGTAGGCGCCCAGCGCGAACTTGGTGATCAGGACGACGACCAGGACGATGCCGGTGAGGGTGGCGCCGAAGGCGTTGATCCCGCGGGAGGTGCGCATCCGGCGGCGCTGCGCCGGGTCCGGCTCGGTGGCCAGGAGCCGGTTCCAGTGGCGGACCATGCCGACCTGGCTGACGGTGAACGACACGAAGACGCCGACGGTGTACAGCGGGATCAGCCGGCTGACGGACGCGTCGTAGGCGTAGATCAGCAGCCCGGCCATGGTGGCCAGGATGATGATGCCGTTGCTGTAGGCGAGGCGGTCGCCGCGGGTGTGGAGCTGGCGCGGCAGGTAGCGGTTCTGCGCGAGCACCGAGCCGAGCACCGGGAACCCGTTGAACGCGGTGTTGGCGGCGAGGAACAGGATCAGCGCGGTCATCGCGGTGACCAGCGCGAACCCGGGGGTGAAGTTGCTGAACACCGTGTGCGCGACCTGCGCGATCACCGGGTCGGCGTCGGTCACGGGCCTGCCGGTGGACGGGTCGATCAGCTGGCTGCCCTGGTCGGGCTCGGCGAACTTGGCGTCGGTGATGTAGGCGAACGCGGTCACGCCGCCGAACAGCGTCATCGCGACGAGCCCGAGCATCAGCAGGGTCGTGGCGGCGTTCTCGCCCTTGGGCTTCTTGAACGCGGGCACGCCGTTGCTGATCGCCTCGACCCCGGTCAGCGCGGCGCAGCCCGAGGAGAAGGCCCGCAGCAGCAGGAACACCAGGGCGAACCCGGCGATGCCCATCTCGTCGCCGCGGACCTCGTAGTGCGCCGTCTCGGCCTGCAGGTGGGTGCCCGAGACCAGCCGGACCAGGCCCCACGCCAGCATGCCGAAGACCGCGAACATGAACAGGTAGGTGGGGATCGCGAAGGCGACCCCGGCCTCCTTGAGGCCGCGCAGGTTCCCGAGGGTGAGCAGCACGACGATGACGATCGCGACGACGACCTCGTGCGGCTGCATGAACTTCAGCAGCGCGCCGAGGTTCTCGACCCCCGACGACACCGACACCGCCACGGTGAGGACGTAGTCGACCAGCAGCGCGCTGGCCACCACGACGCCCCAGTTGCCGCCGAGGTTGGTGGTGGCGACCTCGAAGTCGCCGCCGCCGCTCTGGTAGGCCCGGACGTTCTGCCGGTAGGAGGCGACCACGGTCAGCAGGATGATCACGACGGCCGCGGCGATCCACGGGGTGTAGTGGTACATCACGAGACCGCCCGCGCCGAGCGCGAGCAGGATCTCCTGCGGAGCGTAGGCGACCGACGACAGCGCGTCGCTCGCGAAAACGGGCAGCGCGATGCGCTTCTTCAGCAGCTGCTCGCTCTGCTGGGCGCTGCTGAGCGCGCGGCCGAGGAGGAGCCGCTTCGCGAGGTCGGGAACCTTTGACACGCAACGAGACTCTAGCCCCTGCGGACCGCTGCGCAGCGCCCGGCCGCCACCCGTTCCGCGGGCGCCTCGCCGCCCCGGCGGATAGCTGGTTGAGTAGTACTCGCCTGGGCGGATGTGTAGGTTTGCAGCCCGCAGGGATCATTCACAGGAAACGGTCCTCGGGTGCGGCGCGGTGTCGGCGGCGAATGCCGTGCCCGGCGCGGGGGGTAGAGGGGGAGCGTCCCCCTATGGAAGAGGGAACGGCCGTGCATATCGTGATCATGGGATGCGGGCGGGTCGGCTCGACGCTCGCCCACATCCTGGAGGACAAGGGTCACTCGGTGGCCATCATCGACCAGAGCCCGGAGGCGTTCCGCCGGCTGCGCAGCGGGTTCCGGGGCCGCCGCATCACCGGGTTCGGGTTCGACCGGGAGGTCATCGCCGAGGCGGGCATCGAGCGCGCGTCGGCGTTCGTGGCCGTCAGCAGCGGCGACAACTCCAACATCATCTCCGCGCGCGTCGCGCGCGAGACGTTCGGGGTCGACAACGTGGTGGCCCGGATCTACGACCCGCGCCGGGCGGAGGTCTACCAGCGCCTCGGCATCCCCACGGTCGCGACCGTGCGGTGGACGGCCGACCAGATCCTGCGCCGCCTGCTCCCCGAGGGCGCCGAGCCGCTGTGGCGCGACCCGACGGGCGCGGTCGTCCTCGCCGAGCTGGACTCCGGCCACCTGTGGGTGGGAGAGAAGGTCGGCGAGCTGGAGGAGCACGCGGGGACCCGGGTGGCGTTCCTGTCCCGGATGGGCGAGGCGCTCGTCCCCGAGCGGGACACGGTGATCCAGGACGGCGACATCGTGCACATCATGGCGGGGGCCGACGACCTGGAGCGGGTCAACGCCGCGGTCGCGGCGCGGAACGGGGAGGACGCGTGATGCGGGTCGCGATCGCCGGGGCCGGCGCGGTGGGCCGGTCCATCGCCCAGGAGCTGCTGGAGAACGGGCACGAGGTTCTCCTGATCGACAAGAACCCCAAGGCCATCAAGGTGGAGATGGTGCCGCGCGCGGAGTGGCTGCTGGCCGACGCGTGCGAGATCGCCGCGCTGGACGACGCGGCGCTGGAGCGCTGCCAGGTGGTGGTCGCCTCCTCCGGCGACGACAAGGTCAACCTGGTGGTGTCGCTGCTGGCCAAGACCGAGTACGGGGTTCCGCGCGTGGTGGCGCGGATCAACCACCCGAACAACGAGTGGCTGTTCAACGAGTCGTGGGGCGTGGACGTGGCGGTCTCCACGCCGCGGCTGCTGTCGGCGCTGGTGGAGGAGGCCGTCAGCGTCGGCGACCTCGTCCGGCTGATGACGTTCCGGCAGGGCGAGGCCAACCTGGTGGAGCTGACGCTGCCCGAGGACGCGCCCCTCGGCGGCGAGCGCGTCGGATCGGTGGCCTGGCCGCGCGACACCGCCCTGGTGGCGATCCTGCGCGAGGGCCGGGTGCTGGTCCCCACCGCCGACGACACCCTGGAGCCGGGCGACGAGCTGATGTTCGTGGCCAGCCAGGACGTCGAGGACGAACTCGCCGAACTCCTCGGCGGACGGTAGAGCTACGCGGGTTCTTGGCCCTTGGCTGGGCCCCCGGGGGTGATGGGGGTTCGGCCGCGGGCGAGGAGCCAGGCCATGGCGGCCAGCGCGGCGACCTGGAGCGGCCAGCCCATCGCGATCTTGGCGGTGCCGAGCAGGCCGCTCTGGTCGCCGTCCGCGAGGTAGATCGGGTACTGGACGGCGACGCGCACGATGCAGGGCAGCACGAGCAGCCAGGTGAGCCGGGAGCACAGCCGGACGATCCCGGGGTCGGCCCGCCAGGCGGTCGGGTCGCCGGTGACCGAGCCGATGATGAAGCCGACGACCGGCCAGCGCACCGCGATCGAGAAGATCATCGCGGCGGCGTAGCCGGCGTTCAGCATGATGCCGGGCAGGAAGGCGTTCTCGGCCTTGCCCGAGCGCAGCGCGAAGAACGCCGCGATGGCGATGCCGAACAGGCTGTTCAGGACGAACTGCGGGCTGGAGCGCTGCGCGAGCCGGACCAGCAGGAGCAGCACCGCGGCGCCGACCCCGGCGCCGACGGCGAGCTTGACGTCCTTCGCGGCGACGTAGGTCGCGGTGAAGGCGATCGTCGGCACCGCCGCCTCGACCATGCCGCGCACGCCGCCGAGCGCCTTGTTGAGCTGGGCGCGGACGGCCGCCTCGACGGTGTCGTGCGCGGCGGTCTCCCGCGCGGTGCCCGTTTCCGTTTCGCTCACGTCGCTCTCCCGGCGGCTCGCCGCGGCCTCACGCGCCGCCGCGCAACTCGTATCGCGGATTGAACATGACCTTGCGCCCGTCCTGCTCGCTCACCAGTCCCTCGGCGCGCAGCCGGCGCCCCGGGTCGATCCCGGCGATCTTGCGGCGGCCGAGCCAGACCAGGTTGATCACGTCGGTGCCGTCGTAGAGCTCGGCCTCCAGGGCGGGGGCGCCGCCCCGCGGACGGAGTGTCACCGTACGTAGCGTACCCGCCACGCAGTGCCGCTTGCGCGCGGCGCAGTCGGTGATCGGCGTCGCGCCCTCGTCGCCGGTGGTCCTCTGCAGCTCCTCGGCCTCGAGCTCGGCCTTGGTGGACGCCATGCGCCGCAGGAAGCGCCGAAGCCCGCCCTTGCCGCGCTCGCGCCCGCCGGGCCCCGCCCCGGGCGGAGTGCTGGCCGAAACCTCGTCCATACCTCGAAGCGTATGGCATCCCCGGACGAAGCGGACCCCTTGCCCCGCCGCCGAATCCAGGCCGACCCATTGTGGAATGAAGCGTTCCGTTCTGCTATTATCGGAACAGAGCATTCCGCTCCGCGACGGAAGGACGGACCATGACCGCCACCCTCGAAATCCCGGCCCCCGCGGCCGGGACGACGCGCCCCGGCGACGGCGCGGCGCCCGCCCCGCGCCGCTGGCTCGGCCTGTCGGCGATCCTGGCCGCCACGCTGCTGAACCTGCTCGACTCCACCGTGGTGAACGTGGCCGCGCCCGCGATCCGCGCGGACCTCGGGGGCTCGTTCTCCGCGCTGCAGTGGACGGCCGCCGGCTACACGCTCGCCCTCGCGGTGGCGCTGCTGACCGGCGGTCGGCTCGGCGACATGTTCGGGCGGCGGCCCGTCCTGCTGGCGGGCGCGGCCGCGTTCACGGTGATGTCGGCGGCCTGCGCGTTCGCCTGGTCGCCGGAGAGCCTGATCGCCGCCCGGGTCGCGCAGGGCCTGTGCGCCGCGGTGATGATCCCGCAGGGCTTCGGGCTGATCCGCGACCTGTTCGGCACCGACACCGGCAAGGCGTTCGCCCTGTTCGGGCCGGTGATCGGCCTGGCCACGATCCTCGGCCCGGTGGTGGCCGGCCTGCTGATCGACGCCGACCTGTTCGGCACCGGCTGGCGCGCGATCTTCCTGGTGAACGTGCCGGTCGGCGTCTACGCGCTGGTCGTGGGCGCCCGGGCGCTGCCCGCGCCGGTGTCGGCCGACCGCTCGGGCGGCCTGGACGCGGGCGGCATGCTGCTCGGCGGCCTCGGGATGAGCATGCTGGTCCACCCGCTCGTCCAGGGCCGCGAGCTGGGCTGGCCCGCCTGGTCGCTCGCGCTGCTCGCCGGCTCGGTCCCGGTCCTCGCCCTGTTCGTCCTGCACCAGCTGCGCCGCACCCGCCGGGGGCGGACCCCGCTGCTCCGGCTGAGCGTGTTCGCCAACCGGGCCTTCGGCTCCGGCGTCCTGTTCGTCGTCGTCTTCTTCGGCGCGATCGCCGGGTTCTCCCTCGCCACCGGCCTGTTCCTCCAGCTCGGCCTCGGCTACACGCCGCTGGCCGCGAGCCTGGCGATGTCGTCCTGGGCGGTCGGGGCGTTCGCCGGGTCGGCGTTCAGCGGCATGACGATGGCCAGGCTGGGCCGCAGGATCCTGCACCTCGGCCTGGTGCTCATGGTCGCCGGGCTGGCCGCGCTCTACGCGGTGTTCGAGGCCGCCGGGACGGGCGTCGGCGGCTGGCACCTGGCCGCGCCGCTGCTGCTGTTCGGCGCCGGCATGGGCATGATCTTCGTCCCGCTGTTCGACGTGATCGTGGCGGGCATCGCCGACCACGAGGTGGGCTCGGGCTCGGCCGCGCTGGAGTCGGTCCAGCAGCTCGGCGCGTCGCTCGGCGTCGCGGTGCTCGGCACGGTCTTCTTCGGGGCGGTCGGCGCGCCGGTGGCCGGGCGGTTCGCCGCGCCGGCCGCGCTGGAGGCCGCGAAGCAGGTCACCGCCCTGACCGCCGGGCTCACCGTCGCCGCGTTCCTGGTCGCCTTCCTCCTCCCCCGCAGCGCCCGCGCGCACTGACCCCTCCCCCGGGCGGGGCCGCCGCCGCCGCGCCGG
>NZ_JBEZJP010000123.1:0-19807 GCF_040653175.1 Actinomadura sp. NPDC048032 | reverse complement strand
CACAATCCAAGCGAGCCAAGAGGCGGTGGTTTGTGAGGATGCGGTTTGGGGGCCTGCTGGGTTCACGGGGTGGGGTGGAGGGCGCGGTGGAGGACGGTGTTGCGGTCGGCGATCATGCGTTGGGTCACGGGGGCTTCTGTGATCATGGTGGAGCCGTGGAAGGTGCCGGGGTAGTGGTGCAGTTCCGTCGGGACGCCCGCCTGGATCAGCCTCTGCGCGTAGGCCAGGCCCTCGTCGCGTAGCGGGTCGAACTCGCACGTCGTGACGTAGGCGGGCGGTAGGCCGGAAAGGTCCTCGGCGCGGGCGGGGGCCGCGTACGGGGAGACGCCGTCGGTGCCGCGGACGCCCTTGCCCAGGTAGTAGTCCCAGCTCAGCTCGGCGTTGGAGCGGTGCCAGATCGGTGTGTCGGTGAAGGCGCGCATGGACGGGGTGTCGAGCCGGTCGTCCAGCTCCGGGACGCCGAGGAACTGGAAGCGCAGCGGTGGGCCGCCCCGGTCGCGGGCGAGGAGGGCGACGGCCGCGGACAGCCCGCCGCCCGCGCTCTCGCCGCCTACGGCCAGCCGGGCCGGGTCGATCCCGAGGTCGGCGGCGTTCGCCGCCGTCCAGGTGAGGGCGGCGTAGCAGTCTTCGAGCCCGGCCGGGAAGGGGTGTTCGGGAGCGAGGCGGTACTCGACGGACACCACCACGGCGCCGACCTCTATCGCGAGAGCGGTCGCGTCGTCAGAGGACAGGTCGATGCTGCCCAGGACGAATCCGCCCGGGTGGAGGTAGACGAGCCCCGGGAGGACTCCCGCCCGGTTCGCCGGCGCGTAGATGCGAAGCGGGACGGCCGGTGCGTTGGCTGGGCCGGGAATGGTGAGGTCGCGGGTCTCGACCGGTGCGGGAGGGGTGTATTCCGGCGTACCAGCGAACATGTCTTTCTCGTCCCGGCGGGTCTGCTCGATGTCGGCGATCGAGAGGCGCGGGACCCGCGCCATCCACGGGAGGAGGTCTGGATCGTAGGCGTAGGGCACCTCGGGCTCCTTTCGGCGTGACCAGTGTCGGACGGTTTGTGGCGCCTGCCCAGTTGTTGATCGCTCGTTGCGGGTGGTGGGCGTTGTGGGGTGGGGCGCCTGCCCGTTCGGTTCCGGTCTCGGGGCGGGTGTCGGACGGTTTGTGGGGCCTGCCCAGTTGTCGATCGCCTGTTGCGGGTGGAGGGCGTCGTGGGGTGGGGCGCCTGACCGTTCGGGGCTGGTCTTGGGGCCGGTGTCGGACGGTTCGTGGTGCTTGCCCAGTTGTTGTTCGCCTGTTGCGGGTGGGGGATGTTGTGGGGTGGGGTGCCTGCCCGTTCGGGGCTGGTGTCGGCGGGGTGCGGTGCGTGCCGTGAGGAGGCGTGGTGGGGGGCCTTCGTGGGCCTCTGGTGCGGCGGTGGGGACGCGTTCGAGCGTTCGGTCTCACCGATCCGTTATTGCCAGACTGATCATCCGTAGGCAGCCTCTGAGGTATGGGAGACGCGAACCCCACCGTCCTTGCCCGGGCTCCCGCCGCCGCGCGCGGTGACGGGAGGCGGCGATGAGCTTCTCCGAGTACCTGTCCGAACGCTGGCCCGAGATCGCCCGGATGATGGGCGAGCACGCCGAGGTCGTCCTGATCGCCGTCGCGATCGCGGCCGTGGTCGGGATCGGGCTCGGTGTCGTGGTCGAGGGGCGGCCGAGGGCGCGGGGACTGGCTCTCGGCGTCACCGGCACCATGCTGACCGTCCCGTCGCTCGCGCTGTTCGGGCTGCTCATCCCGGTGTTCGGGCTGGGGCTGGCCCCGACGATCACCGCGCTGGCGCTGTACGCGGTGTTCCCGATCCTGCGCAACACCATCACCGGCCTGGACGGTGTGCCGGGCGCGGTGGAGGAGGCGGCGCGGGGGATGGGGATGAGCCCGCTGAGCCGGATGGTGAGGGTCAGGCTGCCGCTGGCCTGGCCGGTCGTGCTCACCGGCGTCCGGGTCGCCACGATCATGACGGTGGCGATCGCGGCGATCGCCGCCGCCGTGGCCGGGCCCGGGCTGGGCGAGCTGATCTTCGGGGGGCTGTCGCGCATCGGCGGCGCCAACGCGCTGAACGACACCCTCGCCGGAACGCTCGGCGTCGCCGTCCTGGCGCTCGTCCTGGACGCGCTGTTCGTCCTGCTGTCCCGGCTCACCACCTCCAGGGGGCTGCGATGACCGAACCCGCCGCGACCGAGACCGCGCGGCCCGCCCCGGCCGGGCGGGAGATGATCCGGCTTGAGGGCGTCACCAAGCGGTATCCGGGGCAGGACGCCCCGGCCGTCGGCGACCTCACGCTCAGCGTCCGGGACGGGGAGATCGTCGTGCTGCTGGGCCCGTCGGGCTGCGGCAAGACGACCACGCTTCGTCTGATCAACCGGCTGATCGAACCGACCTCGGGCCGCATCCTGCTCGACGGGGAGGACGTCACCCGCGCCGACCCCGACCGGCTGCGCCGCCGCATCGGCTACGTGATCCAGCAGGTCGGGCTGTTCCCGCACATGACGATCGCCGCGAACGTCGGGCTCATCCCGCGGACGCTCGGCTGGGACGGCGGGCGCGTCCGCGCGCGCGTCGACGAGCTGCTCGACATGGTGGGGCTCGATCCCGGCACGTACCGCGGCCGGTATCCGAAGGAGCTGTCGGGCGGGCAGCAGCAGCGCGTCGGGGTGGCCCGCGCCCTTGCCGCCGACCCGCCCGCGATGCTGATGGACGAGCCGTTCGGCGCACTCGACCCCATCACGCGGGAGCGGCTGCAGGACGCGTTCCTGGAGCTCCAGGCCCGGATCGGCAAGACGATCGTGCTGGTCACCCACGATCTCACCGAGGCGCTGAAGCTCGGCGACCGGATCGCGATCCTCGGGCAGGGGGCGAGGCTCGTGCAGTACGACACGCCCGCGGCGATCCTCGCCGAGCCGGCCGACGGGTTCGTCGCGGAGTTCGTCGGGGCGGGCGCGGCGATGCGGCGGCTGCGGCTGGTCGAGGTCGGCTCGATCGGGTTGCTGCCCGCCGGGGAAGGCGCCCCGGCCGCGACCGTCCGCGCGGACCAGTCGCTGTACGAGGCCCTCGACGCGATGCTCCGCGCCGGGACGGAGACCGCCACCGTCCTGGACGAGGACGGGCGCGCCGCGGGCGCCGTCTCGTGGTCGGCGATCGTCCGGCAGAACTCGGAGCCGAGGCCGTGACCGTCACGGCGGTGCCGGAGCGGACGAGGCCCGGCGACGAGGCCGCCGGCCGCTCCCTCGCCGGGCTCCTCGCCACCCCCGTGTTCCTCGTCGCGGTGTCGGCGGCGCTCTACCTCTACGTGCGCGGCCTCGACCTCGACGCGATCGAGCGCAGGTCCCTCGACCGGTCCGAGATCACCCACCAGTTCCTCCAGCACGTCAGGCTGGTCGCGATGTCCACGGCGCTGGTCCTCGCGATCGCGGTCCCGCTCGGCGTGCTGCTGACGCGGCCGCGGCTGAGCCGGTTCTCGGCGCCGTTCCTCGCGCTCGCCAACGTGGGGCAGGCCGTCCCGTCGATCGGGGTGCTCGTGCTGCTCGCCGTCACGGTCGGCATCGGCTTCCAGAAGGCGGTGATCGCGCTCATCCTGGTGTCGGCCCTGCCGGTGCTGCGCAACACGATGGTCGGCCTGCGGGGTGTGGACCGGTCGCTCATCGAGGCGGGGCGCGGCATCGGCCTGTCCCGGGCGGCGGTCCTGTTCCGCGTCGAGCTGCCGCTCGCCGTCCCGGTGATCCTCGCCAGCGTCCGGGTCGCGGTGATCCTCAACGTGGGCAGCGCGACGCTGGCCGCGTTCACCAACGCCGGCGGGCTCGGCGACCTCATCAACACCGGCATCTCCCTCAACCGGACCCCGATCCTGCTCACCGGAAGCGTCCTGACCGCCGTGCTCGCGATGGCGGCCGACTGGCTGATCGGCATCGTCGAGTTCGTCCTGCGCCCCCGCGGCCTCTGAAACCCGAGGAGAAGTCACCATGCGCAAGCTCGCCGCCGCCGCGTCCCTCGCCACCGTCGCCCTGACCGCCGGCTGCTTCAGCTCCACCGGAACCGACGCCAAGGCCGGGAGCCTGGCCGAGGGCAACTCGCTGAAGGGCGTCACCCTCACGGTCGGGTCGAAGGAGTTCACCGAGCAGCTCGTGCTCTGCCAGGTCACCGCCCTCGCGCTGCGCTCGGCGGGCGCGACCGTGAAGGAGAAGTGCGGGCTCCAGGGCAGCAACACCACGCGGGCCGCGCTGACGTCCGGCAGCATCGACATGTATTGGGAGTACACGGGCACCGCCTGGGTCAACTACCTCAAGCAGACGGAGCCGATCGGCGACCCGGCCCGGCAGTACGCGGCCGTCGCGGAGCAGGACCTCGCGAAGAACAAGGTGAAGTGGCTGGCCGCGGCGCCCGCCAACAACACCTATGCCCTCGCGGTGAAGACGGCGACGATGCGCCGGCTCGGGATCGCGGACCTGTCGGGCTACGCGCGGCTGGCGAAGAGCGACCCGGCGAAGGCGTCCACGTGCGTGGCGAGCGAGTTCGCGGGACGCAGCGACGGGTGGCCCGGCCTGCAGAAGGCGTACGGGTTCAGCCTGCCGAAGGCGGACGTGGCGACGCTGGCCGAGGGCGCCATCTACGACGCCGTCGGAAAGGGCAAGCCGTGCGCCTTCGGGGAGGTCGCCACGACCGATGGGCGGATCAAGGCGCTCGGCCTGACCCCGGTTCCGGACGACAAGAAGTTCTTTCCCGTCTACAACCCCGCCCTGACCGTCCGGGAGACGGTCCACCGGGACGATCCCGCCATCGAGAAGATCGTGAACCCGATCGCGGCCGCGCTCACCGACGCGGTCCTGCAGGAGCTCAACGGCGAGGTCGACATCAAGGGCGAGCAGCCCGCGAAGGTCGCCGAGACGTGGCTGAAGTCCAAGGGCTTCATCGGCGGGTAGCCGCCCGGCGTCACACCATGTACTGGTCGTGGCGCCGGTACAGGTCCGTCCACTCCTCGTCGCTGAGCCGCCGGCCGGTCGCGGCGATCTCGGCGAGTTCCTCGAAGTAGGCCTCGCGCGGAGCGCCCGGGGTGAAGAGCAGGAGCATCGCCGCCGGCTCGCCCGACTCGTTGCGGAACCCGTGCACGCCGCCCTCGGGGACGAAGAGGAAGTCGCCGGCCGAGGTGTCCTTCCAGCCCGTCCCGTCGTGCAGCCGGACCGTTCCGGACAGGATGTAGAACGACTCGGTGATCGTCCGGTGGAAGTGCGGCATCGGGCCGGAGGGCTTCGGTCCCATCTCCCAGCGGTAGAGGCCGAACGCGCCGTTCGTGGAGCCGCCGGTGCCCAGGTAGTGGACGCGCGTCCCGCGGTGGACGCCGTCGCCGTCGACGGCGCCGATGAGCAGGTCGGGCGCCGCCCCGGCGGGGCGCAGCGTCCCGCTGCTCTCGCCGCCGTCCCCGAGATAGCGGGCGTCGGGATAGGTCATGGCTACACCACCAGGTTCAGCAGGAGGACGAACACGAGGCCGCACACCGAGATCACGGTCTCCATCAGCGACCACGTCCTGATGTTCTGCCCGACGCTGAGCCCGAAATACTCCTTCACCAGCCAGAAGCCCGCGTCGTTGACGTGGGAGAAGAACAGCGAGCCGGCCCCGATCGCGAGGACGAGCAGCGATGTCTCGCCGCTGTCGAGCGTGGTGGCCAGCGGTGCGAGGATCCCGGCCGCGGTGACCGTGGCCACGGTCGCCGAGCCGGTGGCGAGCCGGATGAGGACGGCGACCAGCCACGCCAGGAACAGCACCGAGAGGTCGCTGTCCTTGACCCAGTCGGCGACGAGGTCGCCGATGCCGGTGTCGACGAGCGTCTGCTTGAAGCCGCCGCCGGCGGCCACGATCAGCAGCGGGCCGGCGATGGGCGGCAGGGCGCCGGCCAGCGAGGAGGCGATCCCCTCCCGGTCCATGCCGGAGCCGCGGCCGAAGGTGAACATGGCGACGACGACCGCGATGATCAGCGCGACCAGCGGTGTGCCGAGGTTGTCCAGGACGGTGCGCACCCGGTCGCCCTCGTCCAGGGTGATGTCGGCGACGGCCTTGCCCAGCATCAGCACGACCGGGAGCAGCACGGTGAACAGGGTGACGGGGAAGGACGGGCGACGGCGCCGCTCGGCGTCCACGGCGGTGTGGTCGTCGGCGTCCCGCCCGTCCGCGGCCGTGACGTAGAGCTCCGGCGCGGGAACGTCCACCCAGCGGGAGGCGAACCGGGCGAACACCGGGCCGGACAGCGCGATGGTGGGGAGCGCGACGGCGATGCCGAGGGCGAGCGTGAGACCGAGGTCGGCCTTGAGGGAGTCGATCGCGACGAGGGGCCCCGGGTGCGGCGGGACCAGCCCGTGCATCGCCGACAGTCCCGCCAGCGCGGGGATCCCCACCGCGATGACGGACATCTGGGCGCGCCGCGCCACCAGCAGGATGACCGGCACCAGCAGGACGAGCCCGATCTCGAAGAACATCGGCAGCCCGATCAGCGCCCCCACGAGGGCCATGGCCCAGGGCAGGAACCGGCGCCCGGTGCGGCCGATGATCGTGTCGACGATCTGGTCGGCGCCGCCGGAGTCCGCGAGCAGCTTGCCGAACATCGCGCCGAAGGCGATCAGCGCGCCGACCCCGGCGGCGGTGTCGCCGAACCCCTTGGTGAAGGCGTCGATGGTGTCGGCCACCGGAAGCCCCGCGACGATCCCGACCAGGAGCGAGCCGAGCGTCAGGCTCAGGAACGGGTGCACCTTGAGATAAGTGATCAGTACGACGATCAGGGCGATGCCGGCGAGCGCGGCCGGCACGAGCCTCCCGCTCGACGCCGCCGGCGCCGCGGCCAGCACGATCGGGTGCATGCGTCATCCTCCTGGGAGCCGGAGTGAACGAGGGTGCTCGCCCGAGTGTGGCGGCTATAACCTGCCGTTAACAAGGGATAGCTCCGTAAAATCATATCTTTGTCAGAGGTTGTCCGGCTTCATGTGATGATTAGCGGCATGGTGGAGACCCCGTCGACGGGCCTGCACGGCAGCGTGCTCGACCGGCTCGGCATGCTGATCACGTCCGGCGCGCTGCCCGCGGGCGAGGTGCTGCGGATCGAGCAGCTGGAGGCGCGGTTCGCCGTCTCCCGGTCGGTGATCCGGGAGGCGATCCGCGTCCTGGAGTCCATGGGCATGGTCAGGAGCCGCCGGAGGGTCGGCGTCACGGTCGCCGACCGCTCGGGCTGGAACCTGTTCGATCCGCAGATCATCGGCTGGCGCCTCGACGGCGACGGCCGGGACGAGCAGCTGCGCTCGCTCGGCGAGCTGCGCCGCGGGCTGGAGCCGGTGGCCGCCGCGCTCGCCGCGCGGAACGCGACGCCGGCGCAGTGCGGCGCGCTGACCGGCGCGGTCATGGAGATGGCGGTGCACGGCAGGTCCGGCGACCTGGAGGCCTACCTGGCCGCGGACATCCGCTTCCACCGGACGCTCCTGGAGGCGTCCGGCAACGAGATGATGGGCGCGCTGAGCGGAGTGGTCGCCGCGGTCCTGGCCGGCCGCACCCACCACGACCTGATGCCCGCGCACCCCGAGCCGGCCGCGATCCGCTGGCACGCCGAGGTGGCGCAGGCGGTGCAGGCCGGCGACGCCGAGGCCGCCGAACGCGCCATGCGCGACATCGTCGAGGAGGCGACCCGGGCGATGCTGGAGCCCGGCTGACCGGTCAGAACAGCGTCGGCGGCTCCGCCGGGACGGGCTCGGGCAGCGGCTCCAAACCGGGCACGCGGGCCCTCACCTCGTCGTGGAAGCGGCGGGCGAGCGCGGGCGCGTCGGCGTTGTCGGGCGTGTGGACGAACACGGTCGGCGAGCGTCCCTCGGCAAGCCACCCCGCGACGCGGCCGACCCAGAACCGCCAGCCCTCGACGGTGCGCTCGGTGTCGTCCCGTCCCAGGTAGCGGACGATGGGACGCTCCGTGAGCGCCTCCGCCCTGCGCGGCACCCGCGGCTTCTTCGTCCAGGCGTCGCGTTCGGCGTCGCTGGTCGGGCGGCTCTGGAAGAACGCGGTCGTGTCGAACGGGACCCACTCGGCCCCGGCGCGGGACAGGACGCGCTCAAGGTCGCGCACGGCTCCCGCGTCCTCGAAGAACGCGCGGTGACGCACCTCGACGGCGTACCTGTGCGCCGTGGGCAGCCCGCGCAGGAACGCCGCCAGCGTTCCGAGGTCACCCGGGCCGAAGGAGCCGGGGAGCTGCACCCACAGCGCGTGCGCCCGCGGCCCGAGCGGCTCGATGGCGTGCAGGAACGCTTGCAGTTCCTCCCCGCCCCCGGCGAGCCGCCGCTCGTGTGTGATCGTCTTCGGGAGTTTGGTCACGAACCGGAAGCCGGGCCCGGTCTGCTCCGCCCACGACTCCACGGTGCTCCGCGCCGGCGTCGCGTAGAAGGTGGTGTTGCCTTCCACCGCGTTGCACCAGCTCGCATAGGCTCGCAGCCGCTCGCCCGGAGGCAGCGCCGACGGGACGAACCGCCCCTGCCACCGCGTGTGAGCCCACATCGCGCACCCCACGTGAAGCCGCATCCCCCGACGCTACCGGTGATCCGAGGGCCTCCGGTCCGGCCTGCGGGGCCTCGGGCGCGGACGCTCGTGGCGAGGAGGGGGCGCGTGCCGTGTTCCGGCGGCCGGGGGTCCCCCCCAGACCCTCGGCCGCCGGGCCGGCGAACCCGCATCGGAACGCCGGCGGACGGGATCCGGCCGCCGCGGAATCGCGGGAGCCGCGCTCACTGCTCCCGTCCCGCTGGGACGGGGTCCCCCCGCGAGGCGGACCTTCCCCCAGTCCGGCTGGGAACCATCCTGCCGGGCCGCCGGGGAGCGGGCATCGGTAGATACACCGATCCGTGTACCGATTCGCGGGCCGATCGGACTTTAGGAAAGTCGTAGCAGTGCGTATTGGTATGACTACAATTCAGGTCACCCCTGGAGCCGGCAACCCCGGCGATAGCTGACTGGAGACGCCGTGCCGCTGACCGCGACGCTGGAACGACAGACGGGACGACTGCCCGCGGAGCTCACCAGCTTCATCGGCCGGGAGGCGGAACTGGAGCAGGCGCGGCGGCTGATCGACGGCCACCGGCTGGTCACCTTGACCGGGTCGGGCGGCGTGGGCAAGACCAGGCTCGCGGTCCGGGCGGCCGACCTGGCGCGCGACGCCTTCCGCGACGGCGTGTTCTTCGTCTGCCTGTCGGGCCTGAGCGAGCCTTCCCTTCTCGCGCAGGCGATCTGCGAGGCGCTCGGGGTGGGGGAGCGCGGCGACGGGCCCGCTGACGCCCTGCTCGCCGACCATCTCGCCGACCTGCGGATCCTGCTCGTCCTCGACACGTGCGAGCACATGGTCGACGAGTGCGCGATGCTGTGCGAGGCGCTGCTGCGGTCGGCGCCGGAGCTGCGCGTCCTGGCGACCAGCCGGCAGTCGCTGGACGTCATGGGCGAGCACACGTTCACGGTTCCGCCGCTGGGCGGGCCGCGAGCCGCCCACGACGCCGGTGCGGACGGCCGGGAGTGCGACTCGGTCACCCTGTTCGCGGAGCGCGCGGCGGCGACCGTGGAGGGATGGACGCTCACGGGCGCGAACCGCGACGCCGTGGTGCGCCTGTGCACCCGCCTCGACGGCATCCCGCTCGCGATCGAGCTCGCCGCCGTCCAGCTGCGGGTGTTCTCACTGGACCAGGTGCTCGGCAGGCTCGGCACCCACCTGTTCCAGGCCCGGGGGCGGCGGACGGGCCTGCGGCGCCACCAGACCCTGCGGGCGACGGTCGACTGGAGCCACGCGCTCTGCTCGCCCGAGGAACGGCTCCTGTGGGCGCGGTTGTCGGTGTTCGCGGCCGACTTCGACCTGGCCGCCGCCGAGCACGTCTGCTCCGGGGACGGCTTGGACGCCGAGCACGTCGCCGAGGTGCTGACGGACCTCCTGGAGAAGTCCATCGTGCAGCGCGCCGACCGCGGCAGCCAGGTGCGCTACCGGATGCTCGACACGCTGCGGCAGTACGGCGCCGAGCGCCTCGCCGCGCTGGGAGGCGGCGAGGAGGGCCGGCTCCGGTCCCGCTGCTTCGGCTGGTACGCCGGACGGCTGGAACGCGCCCGCGAGGAGCTCACCGGCCCTGAGCAGGTCCGGTGGCTGGACTGGTTCGACCGCGAACGCGCCAACGTCCGCGACGCGCTGGGCAAGGTGCTCGCGACGGCCGACGCGGACGCGGTCCGCGGCGCCATGGAGACCCTCGGGCGCTTCTGGGTGCTGAAGGGCGTGCCGGGCGAGGGCCGCCACTGGATGGACCGGCTGCTCGCGACCCGCGACACGACGGGCCCCGGCTGGTCGGGACTGCTCACGATGGCGGCCCTGGCGAGCACGATGCAGAACGACCTCGCCGGGGGCGGCGAGCTGCTGGAACGGGCGCTGGCCCAGGCCCGGGCCGACGGCGATCGGGCGGCCGCCGCGGACGCCCGCACCGGCCAGGGGCTCCTCGCCCTGTTCGCGGGCGACTTCCCCCTGGCGCTGGAGCGGCTCGACAGAGCGGACGAGCTGTACCGGGAGACCGGGTACGACGACGTGCTCGGCCTGCTCGTCGAGATCTTCCGCGGCACGGCGCACCTGTTCGAGAACGACTTCTCCGCCGCCGTCGCGCACGCCGACCGGGCCGTCCGCGCGGGCGAGGAGCGCGGGGAGTTCTGGGTCCGCTCCTACGGGATGCTGGTGGGCGGGCTCAGCCTGTGGCTCGCCGGCGACCTGGACGGGGCGATGCGGCGGCTCCGCCGGTCGCTGCGGACCAAACGCGACCTCGGCGACCGGCTGGGCATCACGCTGGGCCTCGAAGCGATCGCCGGTTGCCTGTGCAGCGGGGGCGACCACGTCCGGGCCGCCCGGCTGCTCGGCGCCGCGGACCGGATGCGCGAGTCCACGCGGACGTCCTGGTTCGGCCCCTACCACGCCGTCCTCCGGGACGTGCACATCGACAAGACCGTGGAGGCCCTGGGCGAGGCGCGGTACCGCGCGGCGTTCGAGGAGGGCGAGCGGCTTCCCCTGACACGTGCGATCGCGGAGGCGCTGGACGAGCCGGTTCCCGGGGGCGAGGAAGGGGCGGACAGCGGCGGGTCCCCGCTCACCGAGCGGGAACGGCAGGTCGCGGAACTCGTGGCCGAGGGGCTGTCCAATCGCGGCATCGCCGAGCGCCTGACGATCGCGAAACGCACCGCCGACTCGCACGTCGAGCACATCCTCGCGAAGCTCGGCTACTCGTCCCGCACCCAGATCGCCGTGTGGGTCAGCGGGCGGGAGCGGTGAACTCGTAGGATCCGACCCGTGAGCGATCAGGAGGTCCGCGCGGCGCCGCCGTCCGGGGCCCGGACCGGCGTCACCCCCGCGGAGTTCGAGGAGTTCGTCGCCGATCGGCTCCTCGGGTCGGCCGCGCCGCACGTCAGCGGGCTGAGCGTCACGCTGCACGAGAAGGTGGCCGGCTCCGACGGGACCTACGACCTCGACGCGACCGTCCGCTACCGCTTCGCGGGCATGGACTTCCTCGTCGTGGTCGAGGCCAAGCACCACCGGAACCCGATCAAGCGGGAGCTGGTGCAGGTGCTTCACCAGAAGGTCCAGAGCGTCGGCGCGCACAAGGGCGTCATGGTGTCCACCGCCACGTACCAGAGCGGCGCCGTGGCCTTCGCGCGGGCGCACGGCATCGCCCTCGTGACGGTCACGGACGGCCGGTTCCTCTTCGAGACGAGGGACGTCGCGCCGACCGAGGGGCCCGCCGGTTCCGGCCCGCCGCCCTTCCTCGTCCACTGCCATGCCTTTCCCGGCGGGGGACCGGGCACCTCGCGGGTCGTGCTCATGGCGCCGGACGACGACGACTACCCGCGGCAGGCGGCGGAGATCCTGCTGGGCTGCCCGTTCGAGGGCCTCGCCCCGTAGCGCGGCGGGCCGGTCAGGCGCCTACGTGGACGTGCGACGCCCACACCGAGGGGTACTCCGGCCACCGGTCCCGCATCCGCCGGGTCGCGGCGTGGACCGCGCCGGCGACGTCGCCGCCGTCCGCGACGGCCGTGTAGACGAGGTCGGCGATCTCGACGGCGTGCCGGTCCCCGATCGGCCACAGGGTGCCGATCACATGCCGGTAGCCGGCGAGCTGGAACGCCGACGCCAGGTGGATCGCCTCGTCCGCGAGGCGCGCCCCCGGCCGGGCGGTCGAGCACGCCGACAGGAAGGCGAGTTCGGCGGCGTCCAAGCGGAGCCCGGCGAGGTCCGTCACCGTCAGCGGCCGGGTCTGGTGGTCGGCCAGCAGCAGGTGGCCGGACGACGGGTCGGCGAGGTCGCTGTGCCCGTGGCAGGCGAAATGCGCCCACCGGGCCTTGGGCAGAGCCGCGAGCACCGCCTCGTGGGTGGCGGCCGGCCCGGTGAGGACGTCGACCGGGCCCGGGAAGCGCCGGCCGACCAGCACCGCCTCGGCCTCCGCGCCCGGCAGGTCGGACCGGCCGCCGGGCGTGCCGGGCATCGCGATGGCGACCGCCCGGTCACCCTCGGTCGGCGCCGTGTCCGCCGCGTCGCGCCGCGCGTGGGCCAGGGCCCGGAGGGTCGGGGCCGTCGAGCACACGACGCGGTCGACGACCGTCGCCGGGGTCTCGCCGGCCGCGGTGCCGTGGTAACCCGCCGCGTGCACCGGGAGGAACGACAGCAGTCCTGACAGGCACCACCACAGCCTCGGCCACGGCGCGCCGTCCTGGGGCGGCCCGCCGATGCCGAGGTGGTCGAGCACCGGACCGGCCACCGCGTCCCACAGCCATTCGAGCGTCCGCGACATCCGGTGCTGCCCGGCCGCCCACGCTCTGGCGCTCCCCGCGCCGAGCTCCTCGACCGCGGCCAGGAACGCGCCGACCTCCGCCGTCACCGCGTCGGGGGTGAGCGCGGGCAGCGGCACGGCCGCGACGCCCGCGCCGGCGTCGAGGACCAGCGCGTGCGACCCGAAGTCCGACACGTTGACGATCACGACGTGGCCGCGGCCCGGTGCGAGGTCGCGGACGGCGGGCGGACGCAGGAAGCGGTCGAGGCCGGGCAGTTCCCGGATCTCCGCGACGAGCCGGTCGAACGCCGCGGCCGTGGCGCGGCGCTCCACCGACGGCTGGGGCGCCGGGTCGGCGCCGCTGCCGGGGACTCCCACCGGGGGCGCGGAACGGTCGAGTTCCGCGCAGAGGGAGGTGAACCGCCCGGCCAGATCCGGGTCGCGCTCGGCCAGCTCGGAGAGGTCGGTGCGGGTGTCGAGCGCCCGGCCGAGCAGCAGCCCGCGTCCCTGCTCGAACAGCGCGACTCCGTGCTCGACCTGCCCGGCGCGCACGCAGCAGGCGGCGGCGTCCGATCCGATCCCGCCCATGTCGCCGAGGATGATCTCCTGGTCGCGGCGTTCGAGGCCGCGCGGGACCGTCCGTCCGATCAGGTCGACGACCGTCGCGTAGGCGGACACGGCGTCCTCCCAACGTCCGGCCTCGGCGGCGAGCCTGGCCCGGCGGGCGGCCGCGACCGCGCGGACGCGGGGCGGAGCGGCCTCGGCCGCCGCTCCCTCCCGGCATGCCGCGAGCGCCTCGTCGAGGTCCGGTCCGGCGCCCGCGCGGGCGAACCGGGCGCCGAGCGCCTGGCCCAGGTTGGCCAGGTAGCCGGCGCGGTCGGGATGGTCGGGGTCGATGGCGTTGACCGCGGCGCGGGCGGCGCCGATCGCCGCGTCCACGTCCGCGGCCTCGCCGGTGCGCTCGAACCGCCGGTGCAGGACGAGCGCGCGGTTCGACAGCACCGCGGCACGGCGCGGGTGGCCCTCGGGGACGGCCGCCGCGGCGGACTGGGCGGTCTCGACCGCCTCGTCGATGTCGGCCCGCTCCCCGCTGATCGAGAACCGGGCCTGCAGGGCCGTGCCGAGGTTGGACAGGCGCACGCCCCGGCTGGAGTGCCCCGCCGGGGTGGCGAGGACCGCCTTCCGGCAGGCGTCGACCGCCTCGTCGATGTCCTCGCGGCGCCGCAGGGAGTCGAACCGGATCTGCAGCGCGCCGCCCAGGTTCGCCAGCATCGTCCCGCGGTCGGGGCTCGCGTCCGGCGAGGCGGCCACCGCCATCCGGAGCGCGTCGACCGCCTGGTCGAGGTCCGCCTGGGCGCCGGTGCCGCGGAACCGGGACAGCGAGGCCGCCCCGAGGTTGCCGAGGTAGGCCGCCAGGTGCGGGTGGCCGGGCGGCGCGGCGGCGACCGCGGCGCGCCCGGCCTCGACCGCGGCGTCGATGTCGGCCTCCTCTCCGGTGCGCTCGAACCGCACGCGGAGGATGTCGCACAGGTTCGACAGGCGCGAGGGCCGGTCGGGATCGTCCGGCGGGGTGGCGGCCGAGGCCCGCCGGGCGAGCGCGACCGCCTCGTCCAGTTCCCTCCGGCCGCCGGTGCGCCGGTGCAGCTCGCACAGCGCGTTGGCGAGATTGGACCGCCGTCCGCACAGATCCGGATCGTCGGCGGGGGTGGCCGCCACCGCGGCTCGTCCCGCCTCGACCGCGCCGGCCAGGTCGCGTTCGTCTCCGGTCTGGACGGACCGGATCCGCAGGACGTCACTGAGGTCGGACAGGTGGTCGGGACGTCCGGGGTCGTGCGGCTCGGCGACGGCCGCCGCCTCCCGATGGGCCTCGATCGCCTCGTCCAGGTCCGCCGGGTCCCCGGCGCGGTCGAACCGGGCCAGCAGCGCGTGACCGAGCTGCGACAGCTGCCCGGCGTGCGCGGGGTGGTCGGGGGCGGTGGTGATCACCGCGTCCCGCGCCAGGTCGATCAGCTCGTCCAGCTCGGTGACCCGGCGGGCCAGCGCCTCCCTCGTCCGCAGGGCGAGGTCGAGGTTGGAGGCCATGGCGGCGCGGTCGGGGTGGTCGGGCCAGCCGGTGACCGCGGCCTGCCCGGCCTCGATCGCGGCGTCGAGGTCCGCCTCGCCGCCGAGGTGCTCGAACCGGGTCAGCAGGGCGTTGCCGAGGTTGGACAGGGAGAGGGCGCGTTCGGGGTCGCCCGGCCCGGCGGCCTCCACCGCCGCCCGGCCGAAGGTGATCGACTCCTCCAGGTCGGACGGCGCGCCCGTCCGCTCGAAGCGGGTCAGCAGCGCGCTGCTGAGGTTGGTCCGGCAGCGGCCGTGCTCGGCGTGGCCCGGCCCGGTGGCGTCGGCCGCCAGCCGGAACAGCTCGACGGCGCGGTCCAGGAGGCCGGGGTCCTGCGAGGCGAGCGTGTCCCGGTAGAGCATCCGGCCGAGGCGGGCCAGCAGCCCGCCGCCGTCCGGGGCGTCCGGGGGATCGCGGTCGAACAGCTCGCCGATCAACGGGGGGACCGCGGCCGGAACCAGCCGGTGCACCGGATTGAGGAGGTCCAGGGCGACGGCGAGGTCCGGTTCGCCCTCGGTCGAGCCGCGGGCGGCGAAGCGCAGCCAGAACAGCCAGCCCGCCGCCTGGGCGACCTCGACGTCGTCCACCGGGTCCGGGACCGAGCAGATCAGGTCCACCGCGTCGGCGACGGCCCGAGGGGCCAGGACCAGGGTCGCATCACGCTCGCCGTTGAACCGGTCGACCCGATCCCGCACCTGTGCGAGCAGACGCGTTCGCACCACCGACGCTCCAACCATTCCGACAGCGGGGAAGAGCAGCAGTGAGGAACCATAGCCGTTCGGCGGCGGGGAGTTCAGGGGAGTGCGGCGGCCAGTCGGGTGCGCAGGACGGGCATGCGCTCCGGGGCGGCGGCGAGGGTCGTGGGAACCTCCCACTCGGCCAGGATCCTGAGGAGGATCGCGAGGTGCCGCGGGTCCTCGTCCGCCAGGAGTTCGTCGGCGCGGGCCACGGTGAGGGCGGGCCGGTCGAGGTCGCGCAGGCAGTCAAGGAACGCGTCCCAGTTGTGGCCGAAGTAGTCAGGGAAGGCCAGGGCCCGCGCCGCCTCCCGGAAGAAGGCGGCGCGGGTGCGGCACGCGTGCCCGTCGACGGCCGCGCGCACCGGATCGCTGGTCAGCGTCAGCCAGTGCGGCGGCGTGGTCATCGGACGGGTCCCTTCCTAGGAGAGCTTGTAGAAGTTGGAGTAGTGGTCCGGCGAGAAGTAGACGGTGCCGGTGCTGCTGTGGACGATCCGGTAGGCGTCGCGCGAGGCGCCCTTCGCCCGCGAGTAGACGTCGTACTCGTGGTAGGACACGCCGGCCGGGAGCTGGCCGTCGTAGTTGTGGTAGACGCCGCCGGTGTAGTTGTACCGGCCGTCAGGCCAGGAGTACCAGCCCGAGCTGGACGGCCAGCCCTTGCCGGCCCACACCGAGGCGGCGTACCGGCCGTCGGAGCAGCGGGAGATCGTGCAGGAGCCGTAGACCGCGGCGCCTGCCGGGACGGTGGCGGTGACGCCCGTCGCGCATGTCGCGGCCGCCAGGGTGACGGCGGCTCGTTTCGTCCAGGACGGCCGGGAGCGCTGCCTGAGCACAGGTACCTCCTACGAACGAGTGCGTCCCGAAGGGGACGTTTCCCCCGGATCCGGACCGCGCCCGGATCGAGGGCGACCAGCCGTCATGATGACCTTGCGGAGGGGCGTAGTCGATACAAAGCCGCCAAGTTTCTATGAACAGGATCTGACGCCACGACTGGGACTTAGTGCCATTGACCGGACGGCGCGCCAGGCCGAGGCCGCGGTTCGCCAGGGGTCAGCGCCGCTCCTGGATGCGGATCAGGTTCCCCGCGGGATCGCGGAACGCGCAGTCGCGCACCCCGTACGGCTGCTCGATCGGCTCCTGGACGACCTCGGCCCCCGCGGCCTGCACCCTGTCGAAGGTGTCGTCGAGGTCGGGGGAGGCGAGCAGGATCCAGCCGTAGGTCCCCTTGGCCATCATCTCGGCGATGGTGCGGCGCTCGTCGTCGGTGATGCCGGGATCGGTGGTCGGCGGCGCGAGCAGGATCGAGGTGTCGGGCTGCTTGGGCGGCCCCACCGTGATCCAGCGCATCCTGCCGCCGCCGACGTCGTTGCGGACCTCGAAGCCGAGCGCGTCGCGGTAGAAGGCCAGCGAGGCGTCCGGGTCGTCGTGCGGGAGGAAGCTCGTGTGAATGGTGATGTCCATGCCGGTCACGCTAGCCGCGGCTTCTTCACCCGCGCTTCTCGATTCCTGACCGGTCTCGCCCAAGGGCCGCAAGGGCATCGCAATGCGCCGGCGGCGGAGATCCCGCGTCGGAGGGCGATCGCCCTGATCTTTGCGCTAGGCAGTAATCCGTCGCACCCGGACCATCCGGTCGCCCGGGCTCACGCGGCATGCCGGGCGTCTCCCTGGCGGCGGGGTCTCCGTCCGGCCCTAGCGGGCGTGGCGGTCGAGGAAGGCGCCGATCGCGCCGGCCACGGGCCCGGGGGCCTCCTCGGCCATGTGGTGGCCGGAGTCGATGGGACCGCCGCGGACGTCGTCGGCCCACGCCCGCCAGATCCGCACCGGATCGCCGTAGATCTCCTCCAGGTCGTCGCGGGCCGACCACAGCACCAGCACCGGGCACTGGACGCGGCGACCGGCACGGCGGTCGTCCTCGTCGTGCCTCCGGTCGATGCCCAGTCCGGCCCGGTACTCCTCCAGCATGCCGTGCACGGTCGCCGGGTCGTGGATCGCCTCGCGGAAGTCGGCCCACGCCTCGGGGGCCATGTGCTCGCCGGTCGCGGTGTACCAGGCGTCGGGGTCGGCGCTGATGATCCGCTCCGCCGGTTTGTCCGTCTGCCCGAAGAACCACCAGTGCCACCACCGGGCCGCGAAACGGGCGTCGCAGCGCTCCAGGTGCTCGACCACCGGCAGCCCGTCCATGGGGATCAGCGCGGTGACGGCGGCGGGATGGTCCATCGCCGTCCGGAACGCCACGAGGGCCCCGCGGTCATGCCCCGCGACGGCGAACGACCCGTGGCCGAGGGCCCGCATGAGGGCGACCATGTCCCCGGCCATCGCGCGCTTGGAGTACGGCGCGTGGTCGGCGTCGGTCGGCGGCTTGGACGACTTCCCGTATCCCCGCAGGTCCGGGCACACCACAGTGAACCGGTCCGCGAGGAGCGGCGCGACCTTGTGCCAGGTGGCGTGCGTCCGGGGATGGCCGTGCAGCAGCAGGAGGGCCGGTCCCGTCCCACCGTGCCGCACTCGCAGGGTGGCGTCGCCGACGTCTACCCGGTCCAGGGTGAAGCCGTCGAAGTACACGGGGGTCAGTGGCGGGTGGGGAGGCGGACGACGGTGACGAAGAAGTCGTCGATCTGCCGTATGGCCTTGATGAACTGGTCGAAGTCGACGGGCTTGGTGACGTAGGCGTTGGCGTGCAGCTTGTAGCTGCGCAGGATGTCCTCCTCCGCCGACGACGTGGTCAGCACCACCACCGGGATGGAGGCCAGCTCCGGGTCGGACTTGATCTCTTCGAGGACCTCGCGGCCGTCGCGCTTGGGCAGGTTCAGGTCGAGGAGGACCAGGTCGGGACGGGGCGCGTCGGCGTGCTCCCCCCGCTTGTAGAGGAAGTCCAGGGCCTCCGCGCCGTCGCGGACGACCTGCAGGGTGTTGCCGACCTTGTTGTGCTCGAAGGCCTCACGGGTCATCAGCTCGTCGCCGGGGTCGTCTTCGACCAGCAGGACGGTGATGGGTTGGACGGCGGTGCTGGTCACGAACTGGCTCCTTGGAGGTCGGTGGTCGGGGAGGGAACGTCGGCGTCGGGCGTGCCGCCCGCGGACGCGCCGGCGCCGTCCGCGGTCCGGCCGTCGGGGGCGTCGTCGGAGGCCTCCGCGCCGGAGGGCGCGGCGGGCGGGTCGTCGGCCGCGAGGGTGAAGTGGAACCGGGAGCCCTCCTCGCGGTCGGGGTCGAGCCAGATCCGGCCGCCGTGGTATTCGACGATCTTCTTGCACAGCGCCAGGCCGATGCCGGTGCCGGCGTAGGCGTCGCGGCTGTGCAGCCGCTGGAAGATGACGAAGATCTTGTCGGCGTACTCGGCGGGGATGCCGATCCCGTTGTCGGTGACGGTCAGGTGCCAGTGCCCGTCCTCCCGCTCGCAGGTGACGCGGACGACCGCCTCGCGGTCGGGGGAGCGGAACTTGACCGCGTTGCCGATCAGGTTCTGCCACAGCATCACCATGAGCGTGGGGTCCGCGGTGAGCTCGGGGAGGTCGTCGGGCCTCTCGACGCGGGCGCCGGACTCCGTGAGGGGGCCGTCGAGGTTGGCCAGCGCCTCGTCGAGCGGCTCGCCCAGCGAGAGCGTTCGCTGGTGCTGGTGCAGGCGGCCGACCCGGGAGAAGGTCAGCAGGTCGTTGATCAGCACCTGCATGCGCTTGGCGCCGTCCACCGCGAAGGCGATGTACTGGCGGCCGCGGTCGTCGAGCTGGTCGGAGCAGCGGCGCTCCAGCATCTGGCAGAACGAGGCGACCTTGCGCAGCGGCTCCTGCAGGTCGTGGCTGGCGACGTAGGCGAACTGCTCCAGCTCGGCGTTGGAGCGGCGCAGTTCCACGGTCTGCGCGTCCAGCTCCGCGGTGCGGCTCTGGAGCAGGCGCTCGCGTTCGGTGGACTGTTCCAGAGCCATCGTGATCCGGCCGCGCATCGCCTCCACGGCGAGGGCCACGTCGCGGACGTCGGCGGGGCCGTGTGCGCCGATGACATGGGTGAAGTCGCCGTCGGCGACCCGGCGTGAGGCGGAGCGGAGCATGCGCAGCGGCCGGTCCACGGCGTGGTGCAGCAGGATGGCCAGCAGCGCCGCGGTCGCCAGCAGCGCGATGAACAGGGTGGTCAGCGTCCAGTCCCGCATCGTGCGGGTG
>NZ_JBEZJP010000122.1:0-19845 GCF_040653175.1 Actinomadura sp. NPDC048032 | reverse complement strand
TGCCCCGGGGGGGCGCCCCCCCCCCGGCCCGGGGCCGGGCCGCCGGGGGGGGGGGCCCGCCCCCACCCGCGTTCCGCGGGTCAGAGCATGACGCGGCCGCCGGTGACGTCGAGGGTGAGGCCCGTCAGCCAGGCGGACTGGGACGAGGCCAGGAAGAGCGCGGCGGCCGCCACGTCGCCCGGCTCGCCGAGGCGGGCGAGCGGGTGGGAGGCGGCCACGGCGGCCTGGGTCTCCTCGGGCATGAACCTCGCGGTGCGCTCGGTGCGGATCGTTCCCGGGGCGACGCAGTTGACGCGGACGCCGTCCCGCCCGGCTTCGGCGGCGGCGTGGCGGGTGAGGGCCTGGACGCCCGCCTTGGCGGCCTCGTAGGCGACGGGGGCGCCCCACGGGTTGCCCAGTTCGCGGCCGCCGCCGCCCGGCAGGTTCGTCGGCAGCCGCCCGGCCGAGGACGACATCGTGATGATCGACCCCGCCTTCCGCTCCTGCATGCCGGGCAGGAACGCCTTCAGGGTGAGGAAGGTCGCGGTGAGGTTGCCGTCCAGGACCGACCGCCACTCCTGCTCGGTCATGGCCGCGGTCGGGCCCGGGCGCGCGATGCCGCCGCCCGCGAAGGCGCACAGGACGCCGGCCGGGCCGAGCTCGTCCTCGATCCGCAGGCGCGCGGCCTCGGCGGCGGCCAGGTCGGTGACGTCGGCCGCGACGCCGATCCCGCCGGTCTCCCCGGCCACCCGGTCGAGCGCCGCCCGGTCTCGTCCGAGGACCGCGACCCTGGCGCCCTCGGCGGCGAACGCGCGTGCCGTGGCGGCGCCGATGCCGCGCGAGCCGCCGGTGACGACCGCGACCATGCCGTTGAGCTCGGGATACATCGGTGCCTCCTCGTCGGGTGCCATGCCCCCGATTCTGAGTGAGCGCTCACTCATTTGTCAAGCGAGCGCCGTCTCCCGCCCCTTGATCCACTTGTCGTCCGACTGACGATATGTGATCATTGCGCTCATGCCGGTGAACGTCCCGCTCGGTCCGCTGCTCGACCCCGCCTTCCATCTCGGGTCGGTCCCCACCACGTGGGCGGAGCTGCTCGGCTTCGCGACCGGCGCCGTCAACGTGTGGCTCGTCGTCCGGCAGAACATCCTCAACTGGCCGATCGGCATCGCGAACGTGATCCTGCTCGGCCTGGTGTTCCTGGACGGCGGTCTCTACGCCGACGCCGGCCTCCAGGTCGTCTACGTCGCGCTCCAGCTCTACGGCTGGTGGGTGTGGCTGTACGGCGGGGACGGCCGCGACCGGCTCCCGGTGCGGCGCACGCGGGGCGCGGAGTGGGCCGCCCTGATCGCCGCGGGCGCCGCCGGCACCGCGTTCCTGACCTGGGCGCTGTCGGCATGGACGGACTCCACCGTCCCGTTCTGGGACGCCCTCACCACCGCGCTCTCCCTCATGGCGACCTACGGGCAGTCGCGCAAGCTGCTGGAGTCGTGGTGGCTGTGGATCGCCGCCGACCTCGTCTACATCCCGCTGTACTTCGCCAAGGACCTCAAGCTCACCAGCGCCCTCTACGTCGTGTTCCTGGCGCTGTGCGTGTCCGGGCTGCTGGCGTGGCGCCGCGACCTGCGCGCGCGGCACCTCGCCCCGGCGGTGGCCGCGTGAAGCACGAGCACGGCCTGGTCATCGGCAAGTTCTATCCGCCGCACGCCGGGCACCACCATCTGATCGACACGGCCGCCGCGTCCTGCGCCCGGGTGAGCGTCGTCGTGGCGGCGTCCACGGTGGAGAGCATCCCGCTGGCGCTGCGCACGGCGTGGCTGCGCGAGGCGCACCCGCAGCCGCACGTGGAGATCGTCCCGGTGGTGGACGACGCGGAGATCGACTACGAGTCCGACGAGGCCTGGTCGGCGCACGTCGCGGCGTTCAGGGCGGGCCTGGCGATGCGGTCGGGGCTCGGCGCGTCCGTCCCGCCGGTGGACGCGGTGTTCAGCTCGGAGGCGTACGGGCCGGAACTGGCCGAGCGCTTCTCGGCCGCGCACGTCCCGGTCGACCCGCCGCGCGAGCGCTTCCCGGTGAGCGGCACCGCCGTGCGGGAGGACCCCGCAGCCCACTGGGAGTACCTCTCGCCGCCCGTCCGGGCGTACCTGGCGCGGCGGGTGGTGGTCGTGGGCGCCGAGTCGACCGGCACGACCACGCTGGCCCGCGCGCTCGCGGCCCACTACGCGCGGCGGGGCGGGGTGTGGGAGGCGACCCGGTGGGTGCCGGAGTACGGCCGGACGTTCACCGAGGAGAAGCTGGCCGCCGTCCGGCGGCGGGAGGGCGACCCGTCCCTGCGCCTGGAGGACCTGCAGTGGGAGTCGGCCGAGTTCACCCGGATCGCCGAGCACCACGCGGCCCTGGAGGACGCGGCGGCCCGGTCGGGCTCGCCGCTGCTGGTCTGCGACACCGACGCGTTCGCCACGGTGATCTGGCACGAGCGCTACGTCGGCGCGTCGGCTCCCGAGGTCGAGGCGGTCCACGGGCGGACGCCGCACCACCTGTGGATCGTGACCGATCACACGGGCGTCCCCTTCGAGCAGGACGGCTGGCGCGACGGCGAGCGGATCAGGTCGTGGATGTCGGGGCGCTTCCAGGAGGAACTGGAGAAGCAGGGCCTCCCCCACCTCACCGTGACGGGCCCCCACGAGCGGCGCCTGGCCGCCGCCGTCGAGGCGATCGACGCCCTGCTCGCCGAGGGCTGGCACTTCGACCCCCCGCTCACCCCCTAGCCCCCGCCCACCGAGCCAACCGGCGTCAGGTCAGGCGACGTCGGGTCAGCCGGCCCAGCTGATATCGGTGATGTGGAACTCCTTGATATCGCGGACGACCAGATACTCGATGGACGCGTCGATGTCGTCGAGCGAGACCGCATAAGCGACTCCGGCCTCGTCGAGCGGCTTCCCTGGCGGCGGTAACCCCAGGTCGACCGCGGCACCACCCTGCCAGGCCAGCTCGCAGAGGTACTCGACAAGGCGGTCTTCGATCTGTTTCGGGAGGGAGGAGTGGAGGATCAGGCCCGCCGTCTCAGAGCAGAAGACCGTCCAGCCGCTCTTGCGAGCGGTCACTCGTTTCCGCTGCGAAAGCGGCGTCCGGCCCTGATCTCCTCCAGGGAGATCTTTCTTCCCGCCCTCATCTCCTCGGTCGCCCTCGCGCGACGCTCCTCGCGGTCGGGCACCTGGCTGAACATCGCTTCCGCATGCCATCCCGACAGCAGGTTCGTCAGTTCAGGGCCGAACCTGGCGTCCATGACCTCGCCGAGAAACTGATCCCGCTTCTCCCGGGGCAGGCAGTCGGCGATGCCCTTGATCGTTCTCGGGACGCGGTGGACCTGCCCGGGGAGGAGTGGCTCTACGGGTTGTGCGCTCATGTCGCTCCTGTCCGTTCGCCGTCCCCTCTCCACCAGTACACCGGAGACCTTACCGGGCCCCACCGACAGCACAGAGGGTCATTTCGCGGTACGCAGCGTACTGATCTCCTAAGAACTCAAGGGGTGCGAAAGCGGTTTGTAGGCACAGGTTCGTTTCGGGCGGTTTTATCATTCGCGCCGGTCGGCCATTCACGCCGATGCGGGCGGGCGGGCCCGGGGCTCCTCGCCGGGATCGGACGGGGGCGCGAGACGGAACAGGTCCTCGTCGATCCTGTCGAGGGCGAGGCGGACGGCGCCGAGGGCCACCGACTCGTCCCCGAGTTCGGAGCCCTCGATCCGGACCGGGCTCAGGGACAGCGGGGCGACCCGCTCGCGCAGCGCGGCGACCAGCGGCGCGCCGGCCCCGGCCAGGGGGCCGCCGACCACGATCGTCTCCGGGTCGAGGGCGAGGGCCATCGCCGCGACGCCGCGCGCCATCCGGGCGGCGAGCCGCTCCACCCGGTCCCGCGCCTCGGCGGACCCGCGCCCGGCCGCGTCCAGGACGCGCTCCGCCTCCTCGACGAGGAGGGGGCCGGATCCGGCGTCCGGCACCAGGGAGGCGGCCGTGTCCCGCAGGCCCAGCTCGTCCAGCATGCCGATCTCGCCCGCCGCCCCCCAGCGGCCCCGGTGCAGGCGGCCGCCGATGATCGCGCCCATGCCGGTGTGCAGGGCGGCGTAGACGCAGACGACGTCGTCGGCGTCGCGGGCGGCGCCGCGCCACCGCTCGGCCATGGCGGCGAGGTTGGCGTCGTTCTCGACGAGGACGGGGCAGGAGAACGAGCGGCCCAGCTCGCGCGCCAGGTGGACGCCCTCCCACCCGGGCACGACCGTGCAGGACGTGATCGTCCCGTCGGGGGCGACGACGCCGGGGGTGCCGACCGCGACGGCCCGCAGCGACCGCCGGTCGACGCCCGCCCCGGCCAGGCACGCCCTGACCGCGGCGCGCACCGCCGCGATCCGCTCGCCGGGCTCCGCGCCCCCGGGGAGGCCGGCGCGGTGCCCGCCGACGACCTCGCCGGAGAGGTCGGCGAGCAGCAGCCGCACCCGGTGCGCGTCGACGTCGACGCCGAGGGCGTGCCCGGCCTCCGCGCGGAACCGGTAGCGGCGGGCGGGACGGCCGAGCCCGCCGCCCGGGCGCGGCGCGTCCTCGGCGGCCAGGTCGCGGTCGATCAGCTCGCCCAGCACGCCCTCGGTGGTGGGCCGGGACAGCCCGACGCGCCGGGCCAGCTCCGACAGCGTCGCCTCGCCGCCGTCGCGCAGCGCGCGCAGCGTCGCGGCGGAGTTGAGCCGGCGGAGCACCGAGGGGTCGCCTCCGTGGAGAGAGTGGTGCGGCACGGGTACCCCTTGACAGCGTTCGGCGGACGGACGACATTATGGCCAGACTACTTATGAAAGCACCTTGCGTAAGTCGGCCCCCGGTTCCCCGGGCGGCGCGGACGGCCAGGTCGGAAGGGCGCGGCGATGCAGCGGACGGGGCCGACGATCGCGGTGGCCGGAGCGGGGCTGCGCGGCCGCGCTTACGCGGCCCGGATCCGGGCGGCCGGGATCGGCCGGATCGTCGCGGTCGCCGAGCCCGACCCCGCGCGGCGCGCCCGGTTCGCGGCCGAGCACGGCCTCGCGCCGGATCAGGTCTTCCCCGGCTGGCGGGAGATGGCCGCCGGGGGCCGCCCCGCCGACGGAGTGATCATCGCGACGCAGGACGCCGAGCACGCCGAGCCCGCGATCCGGTTCGCCGGCCTCGGCTGCCACATCCTGCTGGAGAAGCCCATGGCGACGTCCGAGGCGGACGCGCTGCGCATCGTCGACGCCGTCGAGCGCGCCGGGGTGATGCTCGCCGTCTGCCACGTGATGCGCTACAGCCGGTACACCCGCGCGTTCAGGAGGCTGATCGAGGACGGCCGGATCGGCGCCCCGGTCAGCGTCCAGCACCTCGAACCGGTCGGCTGGTGGCACCACGCCCATTCCTACGTGCGCGGCAACTGGCGGCGGGCGGACGAGTCCGGGCCGATGCTGATGACGAAGTCGTGCCACGACCTCGACTGGCTGATCCACGTGATGGGCGAGGTCCCCGCGCGGGTGTCCTCGTTCGGGCGGCTGTCGCACTTCCGCCCGCGGGAGCGGCCGCCCGGCGCCGCCGACCGCTGCGTCGACTGCACCGTGGAGCCCCGCTGCCCCTACTCCGCGACCCGGCTGTACCTGGCGTGCCTCGGCGATCCCGCCCGCGAGAGGTGGCCGCTCGGCGCGGTCACCGACGACCGCACCGAGGCGGGCGTCCTGCGGGCGCTGCGCGAGGGCCCGTACGGGCGCTGCGTCTACGCCTGCGACAACGACGTGGTCGACCACCAGGTCGTGAACATGGAGTTCCCGTCCGGCGCGACCGGCGTGTTCACCATGACCGCGTTCGCGGCGGCCGCCCCGCGCCAGACGCGCGTCTTCGGGACGTCCGGCTCCCTGGAGGGCGACGGCCTCCGCATCACGGTCCGCGACTTCGTCACCGGCGAGAGCGAGACCGTCGAGCCCGGCGCCGCCCCTCCCGGCGGCGCGTCCGACGGACGGCACGACGATGACGACGACGCGCTGGCCGACGCGTTCGTCGCCGCGCTGGCGGCGGGCGACCCCGCCCCGCTCAGCACCGGTCCCCGGGAGAGCCTCGCCTCGCACCGCGTCGTGTGGGCGGCCGAACGGGCCCGGCTGGACGGCGCCGTCATCGAACTCGACCCGCGGTCGTCCCCGGCGAAAGGCGCGGTGAGCCCATGACCACCAGACTCCTGCCGGCCGTCGCCGCGGCGCTGTCCCTGGCCCTCGCGGCGGCCGCGTGCGGCGGCTCGTCCGGCGGGTCGTCGCCCGCGCGCAACGACGGCCGGGGGCCCATCACGGTCGCCACCGGCAAGGACCTCACCGGGACCGTGCAGCGGCTCGTCGCCGCGTGGAACGACGGCCGCCCGAAGGAGAGGGTCCGGCTCGTCGAGCTGCCCGAGGACGGCGACCAGGCGCGGCAGCAGCTCGTCCAGAACATGCGGATCGAGTCGGACGCCTACGACGTCGTCCGGCTGGACGCGGTGTGGACGGCGGAGTTCGCCGCGCGCCGCTGGATCCTGCCGCTGCCGGACGGGCTGGTCGACGCCTCCTCGTTCGTCCCGGCGGCCCTGGAGACCGGGAAGTACCGCGGCAGGCTGTACGCGGCGCCGTGGCTGACCGGGACCGGCGTCCTCTACTACCGCGAGGACCTCCTCGCCGAGGCCAGGGTGAAGGGTCCGCCGAAGACGTGGGCCGAGCTGCGCGACGCCTGCGCGAAGGTCCGCCGGACGCCCGGGGGCAGGGGCGTCGACTGCTACGCGGGCCAGTACGGGAAGTACGAGGGGCTCACGGTCAACTACTCCGAGGCCGTCCAGTCCGCGGGCGGAGAGGTCTTCGACTCGTCGGGCAGGCCGCGGGTGGACACCCCGCAGGCCAAGGCCGGGCTGAGGTTCCTCGTGGACGCTTTCCGGAACGGCACCGTCCCGCGGAAGGCCATCACCTTCAAGGAGGAGGAGGGCCGCCGCGCGTTCCAGGAGGGGCATCTCGTCTTCCACCGCAACTGGGCCTACGTCTACGCCCTCGCGGCCGGGAAGGACGGCTCGGAGGTGGCCGGGAAGTTCGGCGTCGCGCCGATCCCGGGAGAGGACGGGCCGGGCTCGGGGACGCTCGGCGGCAACAACCTGGCCGTGTCGGCGTTCTCCAGGCACCAGGCCACCGCCCGCGACTTCGTCGCCCACATCGTCAGCCCGGCCGTCCAGAGGGAGTACGGCAGGGCCCAGTCCTTCCCGCTGTCCCTCGCCGCCCTCTACGGCGACCCCGAAATGATCAAGCGGTACCCGTACCTGCCGGTGCTGAGGCAGGGCATGGACAAGGCGCGGCCTCGCCCGGTCGTCGTCCGCTACAGCGAGGTCAGCGCCGCCGTCCAGGAGCACGTCACCGCGGCGCTCACCGGGAAGAAGCCGGCAGACCAGGCGTCCGAGGACCTCCAGAGGGCACTGGCCGCGCTCGCCGACTAGCGGAGCGGTAGGCGCTCGGGGTCACGCCGAGCCTGCGGACGAAGTGCAGGCGCAGGGAGTCGGCGCTGCCGAGGCCGCAGCGGCGGGCGACCTGCTCCATCGGGAGCGCGGTGCCCTCCAGCAGCTCGCGGGCCCGGTCGATCCGCTGGTGCAGCAGCCACTGCAACGGGCTGTGGCCCGTCTCCGCGTGGAACCGGCGCGTCAGCGTGCGGGTGCTGACGCGCGCGTGCCGGGCCAGGTCGGCGAGGGTGAGCGGCTCCCCCAGGCGCCGCACGGCCCAGGCGCGGGTCTCGGCGAGCGACACGTCCGGTCCGGCGGGCAGCGGGTCTTCGAGGCGCTGGACCTGGCCGGCGGGACGCGGGGGCGCCGCGACCGTCAGCCGCGCCGCCCCGGCCGCCACCGCGGCGCCGTGGTCCTCGCGGATCAGGTGCAGGCACAGCTCGATCCCGGCGGCGGCCCCGGCCGAGGTCAGCACGGTTCCGTCCGTGACGTACAGGACGTCGGGGACGACCTTCGCGGCGGGGAAGCGGCGGGCCAGGTCGCCGGTGAGGCCCCAGTGCGTCGTGGCGCGGCGCCCGTCCAGCAGGCCCGCCTCGCCGAGCACGAAGGCCCCCGTGCAGATGGCCGCGACGCGTTTCCCCGTGCCCTCCGCGGCGCGCAGGGCGTCCAGGACGGGCCGCTCGATGCCGGTGCGGCCCCCGCTGCCCACCACGATGACGCTGTCCGCGCCGCGCACGGCGTCCAGCCCGTGCGGGGCGACGACGTCCAGGCCGCCGACGGTCTCCAGCGGACGCCCCGGCTCGGCGGCGCAGAGCAGCAGCTCGTAGGCGGGACCGCCATCCGCCTCGGCGGCGCCCAGCACCATCTCCGGGATCGTCACATCGAAGCTCATCACCGGCGGGACGACGACGACCGCGACCCTGTGCATCTGGCCAGAACCTCCGGACGATTGGCGATCGGGCCCCTGCCGCCCGAGGGCGGCGGACCGCAGAGTGGAGCGTGCGACGGCCGGATGCCCGGCCGCTACCTCACTGGAGTGAATCATGCCGTTTCATGTCGTCGTCGGCAGGGGAGCCACCGCCACCGCCACCGCTCTCCTCCTCGCCGACGCGGGCGACCGCGTCCGGATGGTGTCCCGCAGCGGAGCGGGGCCGGAGCACCCGCTCATCGAGCGGCTCGCGCTGGACGCCACCGACACCGGCGCGCTCAGCCGGCTCGCCGAGGGCGCCGCGACCGTGTTCAACGCGGCGGCGCCCGCCTACCACACGTGGCCGGACCTGCTGCCCGCGCTGTTCGGCTCGATCCTGACCGCCGCCGAACGGTCCGGCGCGGGGTACGTCATGCTGGGCAACCTCTACGGATACGGGCCGGTGGACGGCCCGGTCACCGAGGAGCGCCCGCTGGAGGCGACCGGGTCCAAGGGGCGGGTGCGCGCCGAGATGTGGCTTCGGGCCAAGGAGGCGCACGACGCCGGTCGGGTGCGGGCCGCGGAGGTGCGCGCCGGCCAGTTCATCGGCGCCGGGGCCTACTCCGTCTTCACGCTCATGGTGCAGCCGAAGGTGCTCGCCGGACGCCCGGCGCTCGTCCCGGCGGAGCTCGACGTCCCGCACGCCTACTCGGCGATCGGCGACACCGCCCGCGCGCTCGTCGCCGTCGCCCGCGACGCGCGCGGATGGGGCCGGCCGTGGCACGCCCCGACGATCACCGCGTCGGTGCGCGAGGTCGCCGGACGCCTCGCCGCGCTCGCCGGCGTCCCCGAACCGCGCCTGGACACCATGACGGACCGCGAACTGACCCTGCTGAGCCTCACGGACCCGTTCTGGGAGGAGATGTGGGAGACGCAGCACATGTCGCACCGGCCGTTCACCGCCGACTCCTCAGCGATCGAGGAGACGTTCGGGGTCGCCGCGTCCCCGCTGGACGACGTCCTGAAGGAGGCGCTCACTCGTACGTGAGGCCGTAGCCGAAGGGGAACAGGGGCTTCTTGCCGTCGCCCCTGTTGATGGGCTGCTGGGAGGCCGCTCGCATCCACGTCACGGGAAGCCTGCCGGTGGGTGCGGCGGCCCCGTACAGGACGTCGGCGACGCCCGCCCCCTCGCTGCCCGGCAGCCACGCCTCGACGAGCGCGCTCCACTTCGGCAGCTGCGCGGCGATGTCCAGCGGACGTCCCGACACCAGCACCACGACCACCGGGACGCCGGACGCCCGCAGCCGGTCGATCGTCTTCAGGTCGGCGTCGTCGAGGCCCATGCCGCCGGTGAGGTCGCCGTGGTACTCGGCGTACGGCTTCTCGCCGACGACCGCGATCGCCGCGTCGTAGGACCTGTCGATGCCCGTCCCGTCCCTGCTGTAGGCGACGGTCGCGGACGGGTCCGCCGCCCTGCGGATGCCCTGCAGGATCGTCGTGCCCTTCGTGACCGGGCCCGGCGCGCCCTGCCAGGTGATCGTCCAGCCGCCCGACTGCATGCCGATGTCGTCGGCGCTGCGGCCCGCGACGAAGACCTTGTCGTCGTCGTCCAGGGGCAGGACCCCGCCGGCGTTCTTCAGCAGCACCTGCGACCGGGCGACCGCGCGCCGGGCGAGCGCGCGGTGCGCGGCGCTCCCCACCGTCCTCAGGTACGAGCGGTCGGCCAGCGGCCGCTCGAACAGGCCCAGCTCGAACTTCTTCGTCAGGATGCGGCGGTTCGCGTCGTCGACGCGCGACATCGGGACGGCGCCGTCCTTCACCGCGTCCCGCAGGTGGTCGATGAACCGGCGCCACTCGGCCGGCACCATGACCATGTCGATCCCGGCGTTGACCGCGGCGGCGACCTCCTCCTTGGTGAACCCCCGCTTCCCGTCGATCTCGTCGATGCCGTTGTAGTCGGAGACGACGAAGCCCGTGAAGCCCAGCTCGCGCTTGAGGACATCGCTGATCAGGTACTTGTTCCGGTGCATCTTCAGCCCGTTCCACGAGCTGTAGGAGACCATCACCGAGCCGACGCCGCGCTTCACGGCCTCGCGGAACGGCGGCAGGTGGACCGCGCGGAGCTCCTTCTCCGAGATCCGGGTGTCGCCGCGGTCGTCGCCGCCCTCGGTGCCGCCGTCCCCGAGGTAGTGCTTCGCCGTGGCCAGGACGGACGCGGGGCCGCCCAGCCGGTCCCCCTGGAGCCCCTCGACGAGCGTCGTCATCATCGCGGGCAGCTCGGGCACCTCGCCGAACGACTCGTACGTCCGGCCCCAGCGGTCGTCGCGGACCACGCACACGCAGGGCGCGAAGTCCCAGTCCGCGCCCGTCCCCGTCATCTCCTCCGCGGTCGCCGCGCCGATCCGGCGGACGAGGGCCGGGTCGCGGGCCGCGCCGAGCCCGATGTCGTGCGGGAAGATCGTCGCCCCGGCCACGTTGTTGTGGCCGTGCACCGCGTCGACGCCGTACATCATCGGGACGCGCAGCGGCGCGGCGAGCGCGGCCCGCTGGAGGCCGTCGGTCATGTCCGCCCAGCTCCGCGGCGTGTTCGGGCTGGGCGACGACCCTCCGCTGGACAGCACCGACCCGATCCGGTAGCGGGTGACCTCCTCCGGCGTCACGTAGCGCCGCTCCGGCTGCGTCATCTGGCCGAGCTTGTCGGCCAGGCTCATCCGGTCGAGCAGGTCGTCGACGCGGTCCTCCACCGAGAGCCGCGGGTCGAGGTAGGGCGCGGGGCCCGAGGCCGCCCGGGCGGGACCGCCGTGGACGGTCAGCGCCAGCACGGCGAGCAGGCTCAGGCCGACGACGCGGGTCCGCAACGCCCGCGGGGAGGAACAGTACATGCGGAAGGTTTTTCCAGGTTCGATCAAACGCAACGCAACCGGATACCAGCACCTGAGCAATATCTGCCGGTCACGGTCGGACAAAATGCATAGGGCTCTCGGTCGGGATCGAACCGACACTTCCAGGACCACAACCTGGTGTGCAGACCACTACACCACGAAAGCCGTATCTCCGGCAGGAATCGAACCTGCGGCCTCCGGGTCCGCAACCCGGCGCGCTCTCCACTGCGCCACGGAGACGTGTTCTTGCGTGCTGAGCGCAGGAATCGAACCTGCCTGCTGCGGTTTATGAGACCGCCGGACGCACCAGCGTCCCTGCTCAGCGCGGAGGGTGCGAGATTCGAACTCGCGCAGGGGTGACCCTGACGACGGCTTAGCAAGCCGCTGCCTTTCCGCTCGGCCAACCCTCCGGAAACGAAAAAGACCGCCCGTGGTCTTCGGGCGGTCGGCGTCAGGACGTGCGGGTCACGTCCGTCGGCGGCTCCCGAGACCGGAATGGCTGCTGCGCATTCGACGTCGCATCGCGGCTCCCCTTCCCGGTCCCGTCTTTCCGGCTTTCTCCCCTACGACGTCCATGGTGCCGGGGCGGTTCCGCCCCGGCAACCCATTTATCGGTTCATTCCTCGAAATCGGTGCCCCGGGAGATCGGCTCCCAGGCCGCGAACTCCTTCCGCGCTCCGGCGAGGGCGGCGTCCACGGCGTCCGCGGCGTCGTTGCCCAGCAGCAGCCTGAGCGGCGTGTCGTCGGCGTCGAGCGCCTTCAGGATCGCCGCGGCGGCCTTGGCCGGATCGCCCGGCTGCCTGCCGTCGCTGCCCGGCAGGTTCGCCCGGACCGGGCCGACGCTGCCCGCGTACTCCGGCATCGCGGCCGTCTGGTGAAGGCCGCCGCCGGCGAACGACGTCCGGAACGCCCCCGGCTCGACCACCAGAACCTTGATCCCGAACGGCGCGACCTCCTGCGCCAGCGCCTCCGACAGGCCCTCCAGAGCGAACTTGGTCGCCGAGTAGGCGCCCACGCCGGGGAAGGAGAACCGGCCGCCCATGCTCGACATCTGCACGACGGCGCCGCTCCCCTGCCGGCGCATGTGCGGCAGCACCGCCCGGACCAGCGCCGCCGGACCGAAGAAGTGCAGGTCCATCAGCTCGCGCAGCTCGCGGTCGGTGGTCTCCTCCACGGCGCCGACGACACCGCGCCCGGCGTTGTTGACCAGCACGTCGATCCGCCCGTGCCACAGCACCGCGTCCGCGACCACGTCCGCGACCCTCGCCTGGTCGGTGACGTCCAGCTCGACCGCGGCGACCCGCCCCGGGTGGCGCGCCACGAGATCGTCCAGCGTCTCGGGCCGCCGCGCCGCCGCGACCACCGTGTCCCCGGCCGCCAGCGCCGCCTCGGCGATCGCCCTTCCGAAGCCCGAGTTCGCCCCGGTGATCAGCCAGACCCGTCCATTGTCAGAAATGTTCGTCATGACCATAGTTATCGCAGCTCAGCGGCCCCGCCGTCCAAGACAGAAGTTCTCCCGTCCGATAAAGAGCGTTTATGATGCCCGGATGGAGCTGCGCCAGCTGCGCTACCTCGCCGCGATCGCGGACGCGGGCAACCTCGGCCGGGCCGCCGAGGCCCTCTACGTCAGCCAGCCCGCGCTCTCCTACGCCCTGCGCAGGCTCGAAGCCGAGCTCGGCGTCCGGTTGTTCGACCGGCACGCGGGCGGCGTGACCCCCACCCCGGCCGGCCGCGACGTGATCGCCGAGGCGCGCCGCACCGTCCGGCAGGCCGACCGCGTCGCCGCCGTCGCCGAGCGGCACCGGCGCGGGCAGACCGGCGTCCTGCGCGTCGGGTTCGAGGCCAGCGGCGCCGGCGAGCTGACGACCCGGGCCCGCGCCGAGTTCGCCCGCGCCCACCCCGGCGTCCGCGTCGAGCCCAAGCGCTTCGACTGGGGCGGCGAGACCGCGGCGCTCCGCGCCGGGCAGGTGGACGTGGCGTTCGTGTGGCTCCCCGCCGACCTGGGCGGCCTGCACTCCGAGACCGTCCACACCGAGCCCCGCGTCGTGGGCCTTCCCGCGGGCCATCCGCTCGCCTCCGCCGAGGGCGTCTCCATCATGGACGTCAAGGACGAGCCCCTCATGTGGACCGAGCGCGCCCCCCGCGAGTGGGTGGACTGGTGGGCGGTCAACCCCCGCCCTGACGGCTCCGCCCCGCGCTGGGGGCCCACCAACGACAACGTCGAGGAGATGCTCGAACAGGTCGCCGAGGGCACGGCCATCTGCTTCGCGCCGTCCAGCATGGCGCTGTACTACACGCGTCCTGGACTGTCCTGGGTGCCGCTCACGGACGTGGAGCCGCTGCGCGTCGCGCTCGCCTGGGCGGACGGAGGCCCGCTCATCGAGGCGTTCGCCGCCATCGTCCGCAGCCTCGCGGGCGTCACGCGAACGTCCGCGGCGTTTCCACGGCCGCGCTGAGCGCCCGGAGCGCGTGGTAGACGCGGACCTTGACCACGTCGACCGGCACCCCCAGCGAGGCGGCGGCCTCGTTGACCGACCGGTCCCGGAAGACCGTCTCGGTGAGGATCTCGCGGTGCGCGGGCGGCAGCCCCTGGAAGGCCCGGGCGACCACCGCGGGGCGCATCCGCTCCCCCGGCTGACCGGGGGCGAACGAACCGGTGTCTTTGCCCATTCGCAGTGCCACACCACGAACCTCGCACCGTTCCCCAGCCCCGCCGCCCTCCTTATGGCGTCTTTAAGGAAGCGTTGAGGGTCTGGTTCAGGGGGTGGGGCGCAGGGGTTCGCCGGAGGCGAGGAGGGCGAGGGCGGCGGCGCCGTAGAGACCGGCGTCGCGCTCCAGGGTCGTGGAGGACACGCGCAGGTCGCGCAGGTGCGGCATGCCGGCGCGGGCGGTGATCGCGGCGCGCAGCGGATCGAGGAGCAGGTCGCCCGCGGCCGCGACGCCCCCGCCGATGACGACGTCGCGGACGTCGAGGACGGAGGCGGTGTTGAGGATCGCGGTGGCGAGGGCGCCGGCGGCGCGCCGGAAGGCCGCGAGCGGGACCGGGGCGCCGGCGCGGGCGGCGGCGGCGAGGGCGCGGGCGTCGGGGCGGCCCGTCGCGGGGGCGAGCGTCCAGCCCTGGGCGAGCGCCCAGCGGACCATGCCGAGGCCCCCGGCGACCGTCTCCAGGCAGCCGCGGGCGCCGCAGACGCACGCCTCGCCGTCGAGGTCGACGACGACGTGGCCGATATGGCCCGCGTTGCCGGTGCGTCCCGTCCAGGGGCGGCCGTCCATGACGAGGCCGCCGCCGACGCCGGACGACACCACGACGCCGAGCAGGGACCCGCAGTCGTGGCCGCCGCGCCACCACTCGCCGAGCGCCATGCACTGGGCGTCGCCCGCGAGGGTGACGGGGACGCCGGGGACGAGGCGCTGGACGGCCGCGACGAGCCGGTAGCCGCGCCAGCGGGGGATGTTGCTCGGGCTGACGGTGCCGGCGGCCGCGTCGATCGGGCCGGCCGAGCCGATGCCGACGCCCGTCAGGGAGCGGCGCGTCCGGCCGTCCCCGGCGAAGTCGGCGACGAGGCCGCGCAGGGTGGCGGTGGGCGCCTGGCCGACGGGGTGCTCGGCGCGGTCGAGGAGCCTGCCGGCGGCGTCGACGCGGGCGACGGCGAACTTGGTGCCGCCGATGTCGAGGGCGAGGACGGTCATGACCCGATCCCCGGGAGCACGCGGTAGAGCGTGCCGTGTCCGGTGAGGCGGGTCGCGGGGGCGCCGGCGGGGACGAAGGCGGCCTCGCCCCGGGCGAGCGTCAGGGCCGGCTCCGCGGTGAGGCGGGCCTCGCCCTCCAGGCAGAGGAGCGTCTGCGGGAGGCCGGCGGGCAGGTCCTCGGGGACGCCCGCGAGGTCGTGGCGGACGAGGGTGAACTCCTCGGCCGTCGTGCGGTACCGGTGGTCGGCCGTGGGCTCGACGCGGTGCGGCCGGGACGGGGCGAACTCGACGACGCGCATCAGCTCGGGGACGTCGATGTGCTTGGCGGTGAGACCGCAGCGCACGACGTTGTCGGAGTTGGCCATGACCTCGATCGCGAGGCCGCCCAGGTAGGAGTGGGGCACCCCGGCGCCGAGGAAGAGGGCCTGGCCGGGCTTGAGCTCGACGTGGTCGAGCAGGAGGGCGGCGAGGACTCCCGGGTCGCCGGGGTGGGCGCGGGCGATGTCGGCGTAGACGCCCGTCAGGGCCGGCTCGACCGCGGCCTGGAGGGGCCGGGAGCGCTCGTCCAGCATCTGGGTGAGGACGGTCCGGAGCGCATCGGCGGGCGGCTCGGCGCGGAGCGTCTTGATCCACGCGTCCAGTTCGGGGACCTTCAGGTCTTCGAGGAGCGCGGCGGTCTCGGCCGGGTCGCGGAAGCCGCACAGGCCGTGGAACTCGGTGAGGGCGCAGACCATCTCGGGCTTGTGGAAAGGGTCCTTGTAGGTGCGGGCGGCGTCGTCGACGGGGATGCCCTGCGCCTCCTCACGGGCGAAGCCGGCCTCGGCCTGCGCCGTGGTCGGGTGCACCTGCAGCGACAGCGGCTTCTCGACGGCCAGCACCTTGAGCAGGTAGGGCAGCGTGGGCCCGAACCGCTCCACGCTCGGCGCGCCGAGCATCCCGATGGGGTCGCGGTCGATGAGGACGTCGAGGGGCGTCCCGTCCACGCGGGAGGGGGCGGCCGGGTGTGCGCCCGCCCACAGCTCGGCCTGCGGGCGCCCCGTCGGCTCGACGCCGAGCAGCTCGGCCAGGGCGGTCCGCGATCCCCAGTCGTAGGGACGGATCGCGGTGGTCAGCGGCAATGGCACCAACCTGCGCGATCTCCTTGCTCGGGGCACCGTGACCGGACGACGGCGCGCGTGAGGGACAGCGTACAAGCGTCGGAGGGGAAGGCGAACGCGACTCGGCGGGGCGCGCCGCGACGTCGTCCGGCCCCGGTTCGGGGGTTCGCCGGAGCTCGGGGTGAACCCGGAGGGCCCTGTCAGCGAACTGATAAGCGGGCACGGCATGCGAACTGCCGAGCCCTTAGGATGAACTCCCAGGGGGTGGTGGACTTGGGCAAGCACAACAAACCGGCGACGCGGTCGTGCCCCGGTTGCAACGGCACCGGCACCAGCACCGCCACCCACGAGCGGTGCAACGTCTGCCGCGGCACCGGCCGCATCTGACCCCGGGTCACGTCCGTCCGATCTCCTGCCCGGCCTGCCCGGCCTGCCCGGCCCCGGGCGCGCGGCGGCGGGCCTGCCCGGCCGCGACGGCGACGGCCCCGACGCACGACGCCCAGGCCAGGACGGCGTACCCGCCCGCCGACAGCACCGCCGTGGACAGCAGGCTCGCGGCCGCGGCGACCGTCCAGACGGCCGCGTCGACGGCTCCCTCGACGTGCGGGCGTTCCGCCTCGGGCAGGTCGCGGGCGAGGCGTGCGCTGCCGCCGACGAAGCACAGGTTCCAGCCGTACCCGAGCAGGAAGAGCGCCGTGACGCGTCCCGGCGACCCGGTCGCGACCGCCGCGAGCGCCGTGGAGAGGGCGAGCACGGCGAGACCCGCGAGGATCACCGGGTGCGCGCCGTACCGGTCGGTCATCCGCCCCGTGAGCGGTGACAGGGCGAACATCCCGAGGGTGTGCGCGGACAGCGTCATGCCGACCGTCCCGAGGCCGTCGCCGTGCATGTGCATGTCCAGAGGCGCCGCCGTCATGACGGCCACCATCACGACCTGCGCCGTGACCATCACCGCCAGCGCGGAGCGGGCGGCCGGCGTACGGGCGAGGCGGCGCAGCGGCGGCGGCGAGCCCTGGGCCCCCGCCCTTCCGCCGGGTCCGCCGGTCGCGGCGGCGGCGGCGACCGCGCAGGTCAGGACGGCCAGCAGGAACGGGCCGGTGAACGCGGGCAGGCCGGCGTCCGCGGCGGCCTCGCCGGACGGGTCGAGCAGCAGCGGCCCGCCGACCGCGCCGGCGGCCGCGCACCCCACCACGAGCCCGATGGCGAAGCCGCGCCGTCCCGCCGGGTGCAGGTCCGCCGCCGCGTACCGGGAGAGCTGGGCCCCCGCGTTGCCGAGCCCGAGCAGCAGCATCCCGAGGCACAGCCCCGCGACGTCGCCCTTCGCGACCGCGAGGGCGGCCAGGCAGGCGCCCGCCGCCGCGGCGGCGTAGCCGAGGACGAAGGCGCGGCGCCGGCTCGCCCGCACGAGCCGGGTCAGCGCCAGGGCGCCGGCGCCCGTCCCGACGATGCCGGCGGTGTTCGGCACGCCTCCCCACGCGGCGCCGAGCCGGTCCGCGGCGACCAGGGTCGCGGTCGCGCTCGCCACCGCCATGGACGCGTTCATCAGGGCGACGCCCGAGCAGAGGGCGGCCATCGGACGGGATCGTGTCTCCATGCCTTAACGCTAGAAAGGCCATTTACCGGAAGGAATGGATGATCCCTGGCCTTCAGCTCTTTCGGCCTATAGATTGCAAAGCGATTCCCCGAAGGGACTTTCCACATGGACCAGACGGACTGGCGGATCCTCGCCGAGCTGCAGCGGGACGGCCGCCTGTCGTTCAACCGGCTCGCGGCCCTGGTGAACCTGTCGTCCCCGGCGGTCGCCGAGCGGGTGCGGCGCCTTGAGGAGGCCGGTGTCATCACCGGTTACCAGGCGCGCGTCGATCCGGCCAGGGTCGGCCAGCCGCTGACGGCCTTCGTGCAGATGCGGTGCGCCCTCGGCCGCTGCCTGCTCAAGACGTCCGCCGCCGAGGACCTGCCCGAGGTCACCGAGGTCCACAAGCTGAGCGGCGGCTGGTGCTCGATGCTGAAGGTGCGGGTGGCGTCGATGCAGCACCTGGAGGGGCTCCTGGAACGCCTCGGGGAGCACGGGGAGATGAACTCGCACATCGTCCTGTCGACCGCCTACGAGGGCCGCGCGGTGGAGCCGCCCGCCCCCGGCGCCCGTACCGTCACCCGCTCGGAGGGCTGGACGCGCTGAACCGGCGCGCCCGGCGGCCCGCGGGTTCGCGTTTCTTCGCCCGGCGCGACGGTGCCGGAGATGATTCAATCGGGCGTTATGTGGCACTCGTCACTGCGCTCCTCGCCCTGGCACCAGTGGTATCAGCCCGGGGTCCCCCGGGAGGTCGACATCCCGGACGTGCCCGTCACGCGCCTGCTCGACGACGCCGCGGACCGGTTCCCCCGCAACCACGCGCTGATCTTCTTCGGCCGGCGGATCTGCTACCGGGACCTGCGCGAGGCCGTGGACCGGTTCGCCGACGGCCTGCACCGGCTGGGAGTGCAGCCCGGCGACCGGGTGGCGCTGATCCTCCCGAACTGCCCGCAGCAGGTCATCGCGTTCTTCGGCGTGCTGCGCAGGGGCGCGATCGCGGTCCAGCACAACCCCCTCTACACCGAGGAGGAGATGCTCAGGCAGCTCGCCGACTGCGGCGCGCGCGTCGCCGTGGTGCTGGATCGTTCCTACGAGACGGTGAAGGCCGTGCGGTCCCGGGCGGGTCTGGAACACGTCATCGTGACGTCCCTGGCCGACTTCCTCCCGGCCACCAGGCGGCTCGCCCTGCGGCTCCCGCTCGTGCAGATGCAGCGGCGGCGCGCGGCCATCACCGCCGACGTGCCGCGGGAACCCGGCGTCGTCCCGTTCAAGGAGTTGCAGAGGCCGCCCGCGCGGCGCGTCCGGCAACTGCCCATGGACCCGTCGAGGCATCTGGCCGCCATCCAGTACACCGGCGGGACGGAGGGGCGGCCCAAGGGCGCGATGCTGACGCACCGCAACCTCGTCGCGAACGCCTGCCAGCAGCACGCGTGGGACCTCGACGGGCGTCCCGGCGAGGACGTGACGCTGGCGGTGCTTCCGCTGTTCCACTCGTTCGGGCTGATGAGCTGCCTCGTCGCGCCCGTCATGACCGCCGGGGCGGTGGTGCTGCTCCCCCGCTACGACGGCGACCGCGTGGTCCGCGCGATACGCAGGTACCGGCCGACGATCTTCCCCGGGGTGTCGACGCTGTACGAGCAGGTGCTCGACAGCCCGCGGTTCCGGCCGGACGACCTGCGCTCCCTGCGCATCTTCATCTCCGGGGCGATGGGGCTGTCGCAGAGCACGATCGACCGGCTCGCCGAGGTCGGGGCCAAGGGCCTGATCAACTGCTACGGGCTGACCGAGGCGTCCCCGGCCGTCACCGCGAACCCGCTGGGCGGCGGGGCGCGCAACCTCACCGTCGGGCTGCCGCTGCCCATGACCGACGCCGTCATCGTCGACCAGGACGAGCCGACGAAGGTCCTGCCGCCGGGCGGGACGGGAGAGGTCGTCGTGCGCGGGCCGCAGGTGTTCGCGGGCTACTGGAACGCGCCGCTCGCCACCGCGCAGACCCTGTCGAAGGGCTGGCTCCGCACGGGTGACATAGGCGTGATGGACGAGAAGGGCTTCATCACCATCGTGGACCGCCAGCGGGACATGATCAAGGTGAGCGGCTTCACCGTGTCCCCATCCGAGGTGGAGAAGGTGCTGCGCCGCCATTCCGCCGTGCACGACTGCGCCGTGGTCGGCGTGCCGGACGCCCGGCGGGGCGAGCGCATCATCGCCCACGTGGTGGAACACCCCGCCTACCCGTTC
>NZ_JBEZJP010000121.1:0-20011 GCF_040653175.1 Actinomadura sp. NPDC048032 | reverse complement strand
GGCGCCGGCCGGTGTGGGTCAGTGGAACTGGCCCTCTTCCGTCGAGCCCTTCAGCGCGGTGGTGGAGGAGTCCGGGTTGATCGCGGTGCTGACCATGTCGAAGTAGCCGGTGCCGGCCTCGCGCTGGTGCTTGACCGCGGTGAAGCCCTTCTCGGCCGCCGCGAACTCGCGCTCCTGCAGGTCGACGTAGGCGGTCATGCCCTCGCGGGCGTAGCCGTGCGCCAGGTCGAACATGCCGTAGTTGAGCGCGTGGAACCCGGCCAGGGTGATGAACTGGAACTTGAAGCCCATGTGGCCGAGCTCGCGCTGGAACTTGGCGATGGTCGCGTCGTCCAGGTGCGCCTTCCAGTTGAAGGAGGGCGAGCAGTTGTAGGCCAGCATCTGGTCCGGGTACTCGGCCTTCACGGCCTCGGCGAACCGGCGCGCCTGCTCCAGGTCCGGGGTGCCGGTCTCCATCCAGATGAGGTCGGAGTACGGCGCGTAGGCCTTGGCGCGGGCGATGCAGGGCTCGATGCCGTTGCGGACGCGGTAGAAGCCCTCGGCGGTGCGCTCGCCGGTGGTGAACTCGCGGTCGCGCTCGTCCACGTCCGTCGTGATCAGGGTCGCGGCCTCGGCGTCGGTCCGCGCGATGATCAGAGACGGCACGTTGGAGATGTCCGCCGCGAGGCGGGCCGTGTTGAGGGTCTTGACGTGCTGCGAGGTCGGGATGAGGACCTTGCCGCCGAGGTGGCCGCACTTCTTCTCGGAGGCCAGCTGGTCCTCCCAGTGCACGCCCGCGGCGCCCGCGGCGATCATGCCCTTCATCAGCTCGAAGGCGTTCAGCACGCCGCCGAAGCCGGCCTCGGCGTCGGCCACGATCGGGGCGAGGAAGTGCGTGTCGCCCTCACCCTCGGCCCACTGCACCTGGTCCGCGCGCAGCAGCGCGTTGTTGATGCGGCGCACGACGGCCGGAACCGAGTTCGCCGGGTAGATGCTCTGGTCCGGGTAGGTCTGGCCCGCCAGGTTGGCGTCCGCCGCGACCTGCCAGCCGGACAGGTAGATGGCCTTCAGGCCGGCCTTGACCTGCTGGACGGCCTGCAGCCCGGTCAGCGCGCCGAGGGAGTGGACGTAGTCCTCCTCGTGCAGGAGGGTCCAGAGCCGCTCCGCGCCGAGACGCGCGAGAGTGTGCTCCTCCTGGACCGATCCGCGGATCCGGACGACGTCCTCGGCCGTGTAGGTCCGCTCGACGCCCTTCCAACGCGGGTCGGACTCCCACTGCCGCTGCAGCTCCTCGGCTGCGCCCTTGAGGCGACTGTCGCTCATCTTCTCGCCCTTCCGTGTCGTCCCCTGGGTGCTTGCTCACGACTATGCCCCCGGTGCACGCCCGTTATGAACTGGCGAGTAACGAAAGAAGTGCGATATTTCCGCTATGATGAAGCTGTGACGACCTTGCGGACAGAAGAACCTCTCAACTTGACGAGCGACGTTGATCTCGTCACGTTCGGACAGCGGCTCCGCCATCTGCGGCGCGCCCGCGGCCTGACGCTGTCGGAGCTCGGCGAGCGCGTGGGCCGCGCCCCGTCCCAGCTCTCCCTGCTGGAGAACGGGCGGCGCGAGCCCAAGCTGTCGCTGCTGCAGGCCCTCGCCGCCGCGCTGGAATGCCCGGTGGAGGAGCTCCTGCGCCGCCAGCCCCCCAGCCGGCGCGCCCAGCTGGAGATCCAGCTGGAGGAGGCGCAGCGCGACCCGCTGTACCGGACGCTCGGCCTGTCGCACCTGAAGGTCGGCAAGCGCATGCCGAACGAGGTCATCGAGCACATCCTCGCGCTGTACGGCGAGCTCCGGCGCAGCCGCACCAAGCCCACCGCGAGCCCCGAGGAGGCCCGCAAGGCCAACGCCGAGCTGCGCCGCCAGATGCACGAGCGCGGCAACCACTTCGCCGACATCGAGCACGTCGCGTCCCAGACCCTCGACGCGGTCGGGTACCGGCGCGGCGCGGTCTCGCAGGGGCTGCTGATGACGCTGGTCGGGCACTTCGGCTTCAGCCTCCAGTACGTCCAGGACCTGCCGCGCTCGGTCCGGTCGATCACCGACCTGCGCAACCGGCGGATCTACCTGGAGCGCGAGCAGCTCGGCATGCACACGCCGCGGACGATCCTGCTGCAGACCCTCGGGCACATCGCCCTCGACCACGACCAGCCGCGCGACTTCGCCGACTTCCTGCGCCAGCGCGTCGAGGCCAACTACTTCGGCGCCGCGATCCTGATGCCCGAGCGCAGCGTCGTCCCGTTCCTGCAGGAGGCCAAGGCCGCCCGGGAGCTGTCGGTGGAGGACCTGGCGGACGTCTTCTCCGTCTCCTACGAGATGGCCGCGCACCGCTTCACCAACGTCGCGACCCACCACCTCGACCTCCAGCTGCACTTCACCAAGAACGACGAGAACGGCACGATCTACAAGGCGTACGCCAACGACGGCCTGGCCTTCCCCCAGGACGAGGACGGCGCGATCGAGGGCCAGCGGATGTGCCGGGAGTGGGCCGGGCGGCACGTGTTCGGCGCCGCGGACCGCTTCTCCGTCTACTACCAGTACACCGACACCCCGAACGGGACGTACTGGTGCCTGTCGCACATCGACCCCAGCCACGAGCGCGACTTCGCGATCACGCTGGGCGTCCGGTTCGAGGACTCCCGCTGGTTCCGCGGCCGGGAGACGACCCGGCGGGTCAGGTCGGCCTGCCCGGACGGCGACTGCTGCCAGCGCCCCCCGAAGGCCCTGTCGGACCGGTGGGAGGGGATGGCGTGGCCGTCGGCGCGCGCCCACTCGCACGTCCTGTCGGTCCTCCCGCCGGGGGCGTTCCCCGGTGTCGACGAGGCCGACGTCTACGAGTTCCTGGACCGGCACGCCGCCGAGTGACGGGCGTGTCCTGACCCCGTGGCCCGGCGCGGACGGCGGCGCCCGCCCGCGTGTTACCCGTGGTAACTCCGAATGGTGCTACCGTTGGTAACACGCGATATTGGAGAGAGGGTCAATTAATCATGACGAGCGCGGAGCAGACGCCGTTCTCGCTGGAGCCCAGCGAGGACGTTCGCGAGGTCAGGGACTGGGTGCACGAGTTCGCCAAGGACGTCATCCGCCCCGCCGCGGAGGAGTGGGACGAGCGCGAGGAGACCCCCTGGCCGCTGATCCAGGAGGCGTCCAAGGTCGGCATCTACTCGCTCGACTTCTTCGCCACCCAGTGGCTGGAGCCGACCGGGCTCGGCATCCCGGTGGCGTTCGAGGAGCTGTTCTGGGGCGACGCGGGCATCGCCCTGTCGATCGTGGGAACCGGCCTCGCCGCCGCGTCCGTCGCCGCCGTGGGCACCCCGGAGCAGGTCAGCGAGTGGGTGCCGCAGATGTTCGGCAGCGCCGACGACATCAAGCTCGGCGCGTTCTGCGCTTCCGAGCCCGACGCGGGCAGCGACGTCGGCTCGATCCGCACCCGCGCCGTGTTCGACGAGGCCAAGGACGAGTGGGTGCTGAACGGCACCAAGACCTGGGCGACCAACGGCGGCATCGCCGACGTCCACGTGATCGTCGCCTCGGTGCACCCCGACCTCGGCAGCCGCGGCCAGGCCAGCTTCATCGTCCCGCCGAACACCCCGGGCCTGCGGCAGGGCCAGAAGTTCAAGAAGCACGGCATCCGCGCCTCCCACACCGCCGAGGTGATCCTGGACGACGTCCGGATCCCGTCCCACCTGATCGTCGGCGGCAAGGACCGGTTCGACGAGCGCATCGCGCGCAGCCGCGAGGGCAAGAGCTCCAAGGGCCAGGCCGCGATGAAGACCTTCGAGACGACCCGCCCGGCCGTCGGGGCCATGGCCCTCGGCGTCGGCCGCGCCGCCTACGACTACGCCCTCGAGTACGCGCGGGAGCGCGAGCAGTTCGGCAGGAAGATCGGAGACTTCCAGGCCGTCGCCTTCAAGCTGGCCGACATGAAGTGCCGCCTGGACGCCGCCCGCCTCATGGTGTGGCGGGCCGCCTGGATGGCCCGCACCGGCAAGGACTTCGAGAACGCCGAGGGCTCGATGGCCAAGCTGATGGCCAGCGAGATGTCGGTCCACGTCACCGAGGAGGCCATCCAGATCCTCGGCGGCAACGGCTACACCCGCGAGTACCCCGTCGAGCGCATGCACCGCGACTCCAAGATCTTCACCATCTTCGAGGGCACCTCGGAGATCCAGCGCCTGGTGATCGGCCGCACCGTCACGGGCCTCCCCGTCAGATAGCAGCCGACCTGCACAGACGGCCGGGCCGCCTCGCTCGAAGACGCCCAGGCGCCCCGGCCGTCTTCCCGGCTCCACACCCCCGCACCTCATCGGTTACGTTGGGTGTGTGGAGGAGAACCTCACCGTGGAGCGGATCGTCGACGTCGCTACCAGGCTCTTCGCCGAGCTTGGCTTCGACGGGACCCCGGTCGAGCTGGTGGCCGAAGCCGCCGGGGTGGACACCGCCACGCTCACCGCGCTCACGGGCGGCAAGACCGAGCTGTACAAGACCGTGATGCTGCGAGTGCATGAGGCCGAGGTGCAAATGGTGCAGGCCGCGCTGGCCTCGACTCCTCGCACGCCGGCGGGGCTGACCGAGTTGGCGGACGCCTACCTGGACTTCCACGTCAGCAACCCGCACACCTCGATGCTGTGGATGCACCGCTGGATGGGCGACGCGTCGGCCACCGCCGAACTCGACGTCCGATACCGCGGACCGATCATCACCATGGTCACCGACGCGGTCGGCCCCATGGCGCCCGAGGACGTCCAGACCGACTTCGTCACCTGGACGATCATCTGGTCGGTCGCGGGCTTCATCACCGGCGGGATGCTGCACAGCGACCACTCACCGGCCCGGGCCGCCCCGGACGAGTCCGCCATCTCGCCCGAGACGCTCGAAGAGTTCCGCACCAACCTGCATGCGCTCGTCCTGCGCATGTACGGCCCCAAGAACTACCCCTGATCCACCCGCTCCGGAAGCGTCCGGTCTGACGGGTCCCAGAACGCCTCGAACGCCCCGCGCGGCGAGCCGACCAGGCCTGCGCCGTCCGCGAACCAGACGAGGACTCGCACCGCTTCCCAGAGCCGCCGAGTACCGGTTACCGCCCCGCCGACCGCCCCGGAACGGAAACCGAGAGCCCCGAAACGACGACCACCCGCACGGTGGACGAGCCGTCGAGCCCGGAGGAATGACTGGGGGCTGGGTGCAAACGCTGATAAAAAGCCGTAACCCCCATGAGACCCTGCCGCCGCCAAAGGACAAAGAATGGCCGAAGATCCCGGCGCCTCCACCGCCCCGCCGTCCAACACCGACCCCGGCGGCCCGCCGCCTCACCGCTGGAGTGGCCGGTGAGTGACACCACGGCGCTCGGTGACCGGATGAAGGCGTACGAGCAGGCCACCCGCACGATCCTGCCGCGCCGCACCTACACGGTCGTGCGGGTCGACGGCCGGTCGTTCCACTCGTTCCTCCGGCACGCGGACCGTCCGTTCGACGACGCCGTCATGGCCGCGATGAACACCGTCGCCGAGGCCCTCTGCGCGGACATGTCGGGTGCGGTGTTCGCCTTCACCCAGTCCGACGAGTGCTCGGTGCTGCTGAGCGACTTCGCCGGGACGGGCACGGAGCCGTGGTTCGGCGGGGTGATCCAGAAGATGGCCTCGGTCGCGGCGTCGACGGCGACGGTCGCGTTCAACGACGCGTACGCGCCCGCGAGTGGTGCGTCGCCGGCGTCCCGGGCGACGTTCGACGCGCGGGTGTTCACGATCCCGGGCCAGGTGGACGTCGCGAACTACTTCCTGTGGCGGCAGCGCGACGCCGTCCGGAACAGCATCTCGATGGCGGCGCAGGCGCACTTCTCCCACAAGCGGCTCCACAAGATCGGCATCGGCGAGATGCAGGAGCTGCTGTGGAGCGAGGCCGGGGTGAACTGGAACGACTACCCGGCAGGCTGCAAGCGCGGGCGGGTCACGGTGCGGCGAACGGGGGAGCGGCCGGTGACCTACACCGACCGCCGGACCGGGGACCAGGTGACGACCACGGCGATCCGGTCGTGGTGGGAGACCGACGCCGCCCCGCACTTCACCGCCGACGCCGGCGGTTGGCTCGCTGAAACCGTCCCGCCGCTTCCCGCCCTGGCTGGGGAGCGCCGGGACTGACCCGCACCTCCTGGAGGCCGGGCAGGTGAAAGTCCTGCCAGCCGACGCGCGCCGCGGACGGCAGACTCCGGGAGCCGGGCGACGGCCGTCGGTCGGTCGTCGCCCGGCGCCGGGTCGCTCTGCGGTGGATCCGCGGACGGCCGCCCCGTCGGCGGTGCCGCGCATCGCCGTCGGAACTAGGCCGCGGCCCCCACCAGGCCGTGCGGGTCGAGGATGTACTTGCGCGCCGCGCCCCGGTCGAACTCGGCGTAGCCCTGCGGCGCCTGCTCGAGCGGGATGACCGACGCGTTGACGTTCTGGGCGATCTGCACCCGGTCGTGAAGGATCGCCATCATCAGCTGCCGGTTGTACTTCATCACCGGGCACTGGCCCGTGACGATGTACTGCGACTTGGCCCAGCCGAGGCCGATCCGCAGCCCGAGCTGGCCCACCCTCGCGTTCTCGTCCGACGCGCCCGGGTCCCCGGTGACGTACAGGCCGGGGATGCCGAGCCCGCCGGCGGTGCGGGTGACCTCCATGAGCGTGTTGAGGACGGTCGCCGGCTGCTCCGTCCTCGCTCCCTCGTGCCCCTGGCCGCGCGCCTCGAACCCGACGCAGTCGACGGAGGCGTCCACCTCGGGGACGCCGAGGATCTGCTCGATCTGCGCGCCGACGTCGCCGTGCTCCGACAGGTCGATCGTCTCGCAGCCGAAGCCGCGGGCCTGCTCCAGCCGCTGCGCGTTCATGTCGCCGACGATGACGACGGCGGCGCCGAGCAGCAGGCAGGCGGTGGCGCTCGCGAGGCCGACCGGTCCCGCGCCCGCCACGTACACGGTCGAACCGGTCGTGACGCCGGCGGTGTAGGCGCCGTGGTATCCGGTGGGGAAGATGTCCGACAGCATCGCCAGGTCGGGCAGCTTCTCCATCACGGTGTCGCGGTCGGCCGGGAACTTGAGCAGGTTGAAGTCGGCGTACGGGACGACCGCGTACGCGGCCTGGCCGCCGTGCCAGCCACCCATGTCGACGTAGCCGTAGGCGGCGCCCGGGCGCTCCCGGTTGACGTTCTCGCACACGCCGGTGTTGCGTTCCTTGCAGTTGCGGCAGCGGCCGCACGCGATGTTGAACGGGACGCTGACGAGGTCGCCCTCCTTGATGAACTCGACGTCCCGGCCCGTCTCGATCACCTCGCCGGTGATCTCGTGGCCGAGCGTCAGCCCGGCGGGCGCGGTCGTCCGGCCGCGCACCATGTGCTGGTCGGAGCCGCAGATATTGGTCGCCAGGACCTTCAGGATGACGCCGTGCTGCAGCTTGCGCCTGCCCTGTTCGGCCAGTTCGAGCTTGGGGAAGTCCAGGTCCTCGACCGTGACCTCTCCCGGCCCCTGGTACACGACGCCTCGATTGGTGTCAGCCACGTCCTCTCCTTCCAGGTGGAGGGTCGGCTCGCAGGCGCCCGGAACGGCGGCCCGTGCTCGTCGCCCCCGTCCTCGGACGTCACGGGTGTCCACAATGGGTACGTCCGAGATGTACCCGGTTTCGTGCTTTTAGTCCGTTTTTCTGGCGCGGGCGCCAGGAGCCCGGACCTCGCGGGGCCGGCGGTGAAACCTTGCGTTCTGGGTCTTGACGGACGAAATGTTCACGCTCACAATCGGCCCTACGCATCAGTTGCCGGGCGCCGGCGCGAGGGCGGAGGAGGAGACGGTGGCGGACCACGGCTCGTCGAATCCACCGATCATGGCCGACGTCGCCCAGCTGGCGGGGGTGTCGCACCAGACGGTGTCGCGGGTGGTCAACGACCACCCGAACGTCTCGGCGCGGACCCGCGCCCGGGTGCTGGCGGCCATCGCCGAGCTCGGCTACCGGCCGAACTCGGCGGCCCGGACCCTGGTGACCCGGCGCTCCAGGACGCTCGGCGTGGTCAGCTTCGAGTCCACGCTCTACGGCCCGGCCTCGATGCTCCACGGCATCGAGCAGGCCGCCCGGAACGCCGACTTCTTCGTCAGCATCGTCAGCCTGCGGGCGATCACGCAGCGCGCCCTGCTGGACGCGGTCGGACGGCTGGCGGAGCAGGCCGTCGAAGGCGTCGTGGTGATCGCCCCGCACATCTCGACCAACGATGTGCTGGCGCAGGCCGGCCGGCTCGTGCCGCTGGTGGGGGCCGGGTGCGGGCCGACCGCGGGGGTTCCGATGGCGGCCATCGACCAGCGCGCCGGCGCCGTGGCGGCCACCCGCCACCTGCTCGATCTCGGGCACCGCACCGTCCACCACGTCGCGGGCCCCGCGACCTGGCTCGACGCGGTCGGCCGGGCCGACGGCTGGCGCGCGACCCTGACCGAGGCCGGAGCGGCGGTGCCGGAGACGCTGACCGGTGACTGGAGCGCCCGGTCGGGCTACGAGGCCGGCCGGCGGCTCGCGGAGGACCCCGCGGTCACGGCCGTGTTCTGCGCCAACGACCACATGGCCCTGGGCGTCCTGCGCGCCCTGCACGAGGCCGGCCGCCGGGTTCCCGAGGACGTCGGCGTGGTCGGCTTCGACGACATCCCGGAGGCCGCCTACTTCATCCCGCCGCTGTCCACGGTGCGCCAGGACTTCGGCGAGCTCGGCCGCCGTTCGCTGGAGCTGCTGGTGCAGCGCCTGGGCGGCTCCCCGGGGCCGCCGGGGAATGTGCTGATCCCACCGGAGCTGGTGGTGAGGTCCAGCGCCCGGCCGGCCCCGCGCCCCTGACCGACCGATGCCCCGTACTCCAGCGATGAGGAAATTGTGAGCGCTAACAACGAGCAGGCCGCCTGCGTCGTCGGCGTCGACTTCGGCACGCTGTCCGGCCGGGCGGTCGTCGTCCGGGTCGCCGACGGCGCCGAGCTCGGCGGCGCCGTCCACGACTACGCCGACGCGGTGATCGAGAGTGCCCTGCCCGGCACGGGGGAACCGCTCCCGCCCGACTGGGCGCTGCAGAATCCCGCGGACTGGCGGGCAGTGCTGAGCACCGCCGTCCCCGCGGCCGTCGCCGAGGCCGGGGTGGACCCGGCGCGCATCATCGGGATCGGCACCGACTTCACGTCCTGCACGGTGCTTCCCGTCCGGTCGGACGGCACCCCGTTGTGCGAGCTCCCGGAGACGGCCGCCCGGCCGCACGCCTGGCCGAAGCTGTGGAAGCACCATGCGGCGCAGCCGCAGGCCGACCGCATCACCGCGCTGGCGCACGAGCGGGGGGAGAAGTGGATCGCGCGGTACGGAGGGCGGGTCTCCTCGGAGTGGCAGTTCGCCAAGGCGCTGCAGGTCCTGGAGGAGGACCCGGACACCTACCGGCGTACGGAGCGCTGGATCGAGGCGGCGGACTGGATCGTCTGGCAGCTGGCCGGCCGCGAGACGCGCAACGCCTGCACGGCCGGCTACAAGGGCCTCTACCAGGACGGCGGCTACCCTTCCGCCGGCTACCTGGCCGCGCTGCACCCCGGCTTCGCCGACTTCGCGGCCACGCGGCTGGCCCATCCGCTCTCCCCGCTGGGGTCGCGGGTGGGGACGCTGACCGCCGAGGCGGCCCGCCTGACCGGCCTGCCGGAGGGCGTCGCGGTGGCCGCCGGGAACGTCGACGCCCATGTGACCGCGCCGGCCGCCCGCGCGGTCGGCGACGGCAGGCTGCTGGCGATCATGGGGACGTCGACCTGCCACGTGGTCAACAGCGCGGTCCTCGCCGAGGTGCCGGGGATCTGCGGCGTCGTGGACGGCGGCATCACCGCCGGGGCCTACGGCTACGAGGCCGGGCAGAGCGCGGTCGGCGACGTCTTCGCCTGGTGGACCCGCATGACCGGGCGGGACCACGCCGAACTGGCGGCGGCGTCCGCGGACGCGCCCGTCGGCTCGCACGGGCTGGTGGCCCTGGACTGGATGGGCGGCAACCGCTCGGTCCTGGTCGACCACCACCTGTCGGGCGTGATCGCGGGAATGACCCTGGCCACCCGGCCGGAGGAGGTCTACCGCGCGCTCATGGAGGCGACGGCCTACGGCACCCGGGTCATCGTCGAGGCCTTCGAGGCGGCCGGGGTCCCGGTCGAGGAGTTCGTCGTCGCCGGCGGGCTGAAACGCAACGCGGCGCTGATGCAGACCTACGCCGACGTCCTGCGCCGGCCGGTCTCCATCGCGGCCTCCGACCAGGCGCCGGCGCTCGGCGCGGCCATCCACGCCGCGGTCGCGGCGGGCGCCTACCGGGACGTGCCCGAGGCCTCGGCGGCGATGGGCCGGGTGGTCACCGCGGCCTACGCGCCGGATCCGGTCCGGTCCCGCGCCTACGACCTCCTCTACGCGGAGTACCGCGAACTGCACGACCACTTCGCGGCCCGGGGCGGCGGGAGCAGCGAGATCCTGCACCGGCTGCGCCGGCTGCGCAACGACGCGCTCGGCTCGGAAGGGGACCTGTGATGCCCGGCACGCACGACGAGGCGGTCCGCGCGCTGCGGCGGACCGTCAGCGACCTGCACGCCGAACTCGTCAGGTACGGACTGGTCGTGTGGACGGCCGGCAACGTCTCCGCCCGGGTGCCCGGCCGCGACCTGATGGTGATCAAACCCAGCGGCGTCTCGTACGACGACCTGTCCCCGGAGGCGATGGTGGTCTGCGACCTCGAAGGCGGGGTCGTCGAGGGCGACCTGCGGCCTTCGAGCGACACCGCCGCGCACGCCTACGTCTACCGGCACATGCCCGAGGTCGGCGGGGTGGTGCACACGCACTCCGCGTACGCCTGCGCCTGGGCCGCGCGCGGGGAGCCGGTGCCCTGCGTCCTCACGGCCATGGCCGACGAGTTCGGCGCGGAGATCCCCCTCGGCCCCTTCGCGCCCATCGGCGACGACTCGATCGGGCGCGGCGTCGTCGGCACGCTCCGGGGCCACCGCTCCCCAGCGGTGATCATGCGCAACCACGGCGTCTTCACCATCGGCGCGGACGCGCGGGCCGCGGTCAAGGCCGCGGTGATGTGCGAGGACGCGGCGCGCGCGGTGCACCTCGCCCGCCAGCTCGGCGACCCCGTCCCGCTGCGGCCCGAGGACATCGACCGCCTGCACCACCGCTACCAGAACGCCTACGGACAGCGTCCTTGACCCGCGAAGGGAGCAGCCCAGCGATGGCACCGACCATCTGGTTCCTCACCGGAAGCCAGTCCTTGTACGGCGAGGACACGCTCCGCCAGGTCGCCGAGCAGTCGCAGCGGATCGCCCGGGCCCTGGACGAGGATCCGGGCATCCCGGCGGCGGTACGGTGGCGCCCGGTGCTCACCGGCGCGGAGGCCATCCGGCGGACGATGCTCCAGGCGGGCGCGGACGACGACTGCGTCGGGGTCATCACCTGGATGCACACGTTCTCGCCCGCCAAGATGTGGATCGCCGGGTTGAACGCCCTGCTCAAGCCGCTGCTGCACCTGCACACCCAGGCGAACGTGGCGCTGCCGTGGGCGAGCATCGACATGGACTTCATGAACCTCAACCAGGCCGCGCACGGCGACCGGGAGCACGCCCACGTCCAGACCCGGCTCGGCACGGCGCGCACCACGGTGGCCGGGCACACCACCGACCCCGCGGTGCGCGCGCGGATCGCCTCGTGGGTCCGGGCCGCCCGGGGCTGCGCCGACCTGCGGACGCTGCGGCTCGCCCGCTTCGGCGACAACATGCGGGACGTCGCCGTCACCGAGGGCGACAAGGTCGAGGCGCAGATCCGGTTCGGCGCCTCGGTCAGCGCCTTCGGCGTGAACGACCTCGTCGCGGCCGTCGACGCGGTGCCGGACCACCGGGTCGGCGAGCTCGCCGAGGAGTACGAGCAGGCGTACGCCGTCGTCCCGGAACTGCGGTCCGGCGGCGACCGGCACCCGGCGCTGCGCGACGCCGCGCGCATCGAGCTCGGGCTGCGCGACTTCCTCACCGCCGGGTCCTACCAGGCGTTCACCACCAACTTCGAGGACCTCGGCGGGCTGACGCAGCTGCCGGGCATCGCCGTGCAGCGCCTGATGGCCGACGGCCACGGCTTCGGCGCCGAGGGGGACTGGAAGACGGCCCTGCTGCTGCGGGCCCTCAAGAGCGCCGCCGCGGGACTGCCCGGCGGCACCTCCTTCATGGAGGACTACACCTACCACCTCGTGCCGGGCAGGGAGCTCGTCCTGGGCGCCCACATGCTGGAGGTCTGCCCCTCCATCGCCGCCGGCGTGCCCGCCTGCGAGGTGCACCCGCTGTCCATCGGGGGACGGCAGGACCCGGTCCGGCTCGTGTTCGACGCGGCGCCGGGACCGGGTCTCGTCGTCGGGCTGGCCGACCTCGGCGACCGGTTCCGGCTGGTCGCCAACGAGATCGACCTGGTGACACCCCCCGAGCCGCTGCCCCGGCTGCCGGTGGCCCGGGCCGTGTGGGCGCCCCGCCCGGACTTCCGCACCTCGACCGAGGCGTGGCTGTCGGCCGGGGGACCGCACCACACGGTGCTGTCCCAGGCGGTCACCATCGAGATCCTGACCGACCTCGCCGAGATGACGGGCGTGGAACTGCTCGTCATCGACGGCGAGACCGACGTCGCCCGGTTCCGCCGCGAGATGCGCTGGAACCAGGCGTACCACCGCCTGGCGCAAGGCTTCTAGCCGCCAGGACCCCCCACCCCCGAGATCTGTGAGGAAACCCGTCCCATGACCAGATCACGCTTCGCGGTAAGGCTGGTCGCGCTGGCCGTGCTCGCCGGCGCCGCGATCGGCGGATTCGCCCCCTCGTCCACGGCGTCCGGCCGCCACCTCAAGCCCGGGATCGGCAAGGACCTGTTCGGCACGATGCCCGACGGCACCAAGGTCTGGCGCTACACCCTGACCAACGGCTCGATGCGCATCCGGGTGATCACCTACGGCGGAATCATCCAGACCATCGAGACGCCCGACCGGCACGGCAGGCTCGCCAACGTCACCCTGGGCTTCCCGACCCTCTCCGACTACCTCACCAAGAACAGCACCTACTTCGGGGCGCTCATCGGCCGGTACGGCAACCGCATCGCCAAGGGCCGGTTCACGCTCGACGGGCACGCGTACCAGCTGACCACCAACAACAACGGGAACACGCTGCACGGCGGCACGACCGGCTTCGACCAGCGCGTCTGGTCCGCGACCCCGGTCACGAACGGCGGCGGCGTCGCGCTCCGGCTGTCCCACACCAGCCCTGACGGTGACCAGGGATTCCCCGGCACCCTCAAGACCGAGGTCACCATCTCCGTCACGCGGCGCAACGCCATCCGGTTCGACTACCGCGCCACCACCGACAAGCCGACCGTCGTCAACCTCACCAACCACTCCTACTTCAACCTGTCGGGAGAGGGCAGCGGCACGGTCTACGACCACCGGCTCCAGATCAACGGTTCCCGGTACACCCCCGTCGGCTCGGCGGAGCTGATCCCGACCGGCCGGATCGCCCCGGTGAACGGCACCCCGCTGGACTTCACCCGGCCCACCGCGATCGGCGCCCGCATCCGGACCGGCTTCGACCAGCTCCTCTACGGCCAGGGCTACGACCACAACTTCGTCCTCGACGGCCCCGGCTGGAAGGTCGCGGCGCGCGTCCAGGATCCCGCCAGCGGCCGCACCCTGGCCATCTCCACCGACCAGCCCGGGCTCCAGTTCTACTCGGGCAACTTCCTCGACGGCACGCTGGTCGGCACCGGCGGCCGCGTCTACCGGCAGGGCGACGGGTTCGCGCTGGAGACCCAGCACTTCCCCGACTCGCCGAACCAGGCGGGCTTCCCCTCGACGGAGCTCGACCCCGGCCAGACCTACCACTCCACGACCGTCTACCAGTTCGGAGCCTGACATGGAGCGCATCGATCCAGCCGTCGAGGAGGCCGTCGACACTCTCGGCCTGAGCGAGCCCACCCGGCGCCGGCTGCTCAGCGGCGTCGGCCTGGTCAGCGCGACGGCGGCCGCTTCGGCGCTGCTGGCCGCCTGCTCCTCGGACAACAAGAGCTCGTCCTCGGCAGCGGGCGGGCCCGGGCACTTCCCGAAGACACCGAACTGGAAGTTCGTGTTCGTCAACCACGTCACCACGAACCCGTTCTTCACGCCGACGCAGTACGGCGCGCAGGACGCCTGCGCCCTGCTGGGCTGCTCGTTCCAATGGACGGGCTCGCAGAACTCGGCGGTGCCGGAGATGGTCAGCGCCACCAACGCGGCCATCTCCGGCAAGGCCGACGGGCTCGCGGTCGCCGTGGTGGACAAGGCCGCCTTCCGGCAGCCGGTGGACAACGCGCTGAAGGCCGGGATCCCGGTGGTGTCCTACAACGCCGACGGCGCCAAGGACGACCCCGGCAGCAGCCGGCTCTCCTACATCGGCCAGGACCTGTACACCTCCGGCTACCAGCTCGGCGCCAAGATCGCGGGGCTGATGTCCGGGGGAGACGCGGTCGGCTTCATCGCCACCCCGGGCTCGCTCAACATCCAGCCGCGCATCGACGGCGCCCAGGACGCCATCAAGGCGTCCGGCAAGCCGATCAAGTTCACCTCGGTGGCCACCGGCGCCGAGGTGCCCAAGGAACTGTCGACCGTCGACGCCTACGCCCAGGGCCACAAGGACATCAAGGGCATGTTCGCGGTGGACGCCGGCTCGACCGAGGCCATCGGCAAGGTCATGCAGAAGTACGGCCTCAAGGGCAAGGGCGTGGTCGCGGGCGGGTTCGACCTCACCCCGGGCACCCTGGCCGCCGTCAAGTCCGGGGACCTGGACTTCACCATCGACCAGCAGCCGTACCTGCAGGGATTCCTGCCGGTGATGGCCCTCTGGTTCTACAAGCTGTCCGGCGGGCTGGTCTTCCCCCCGATGACCAACACCGGCCTGACCTTCGTCAACAAGCAGACCGTCGGCCCGTACCTGTCGACCAGGACACGGTACGAGGGGTCCAGCCCGGCCCAGCAGCTGGTGCCGCGGGCCGGCGCCATCGCTCACGTCTGACACGAGGAGGACGGAGTGAGCGAGAGCACCGTACGGGACCAGGCAGCGGCCCCGGGCACGCCACCGCGGCGGCGTGCCCGGGGGCTGCCCGGCCTCGCCACCGACGCGTTCCTGCGCCGCCGGGAGGCGACCATCCTCCTGGTGGCGCTCGGACTGCTGATCTACTTCCAGACCGCCAAGTCGGTCTTCCTGAGCCACGACAACCTGGTCAACGTCTCCCAGGGCACCGCGCCCTACGCCATCATCGCGGTCGGCGAGGTGTTCCTGCTCGTCAGCGGCGAGATCGACCTGTCGGTCGGCATGGTCTTCGCGCTGGCGCCCTTCCTCATGCACTACATGGTCGACTTCTCCGGCGTCTACCCGATCATCGCGATCGTGCTCGCGGTCCTCGCCGGGGCGCTCATCGGGCTCGGCAACGGGCTGGTGACAGTTGTGCTGAGGGTGCCGTCGTTCGTCGCCACCCTCGGCTCGATGTTCCTGGTGCAGGGCATCATGCTCACCACCTCCCACGCCTACCCGGCGCAGATCCCCGAAGCGGCCGACGGCCTGGCGGGCTGGTTCGGGCGCGCCCCCTGGGCGGAGCTGACCTGGTGCCTGGTGATCGTGGTCTTCTTCCACCTGGTGCTCACCCGCACCCGGTGGGGACTGCACACGGTCGCGACCGGCGGCAACCCGCTCGGCGCCGCGGAGGCGGGCATCCGCACCGGCCGTATCAAGATCGGCAACTTCATGCTCACCGGGGCGCTCGGCGCGTTCGCCGGCATCCTGGAGGCCTTCCGGGTCGGCTCCATCGACCCGAGCTCGGGCGGGTCGAACGCGATGTTCATCGCGGTCTCGGCGGCGGTCATCGGCGGCACCGCCCTGGCCGGCGGCTCGGGAACCGTGGTCGGCGCGCTGCTCGGCGCGCTGGTGCTGGCCGAGATGCAGAACGGCTTCAACCTCATCGGGATCAGCGCCAACCCGTTCAACATCATCCTCGGGTCGGCGATCATCATCTCGATGGTGCTGAACGTCCACCTGGCCCGGTTGCGAAGGGCGGGGCGCTCATGAGCGACGCTCTGCGGGTGGAGGGCATCAGCAAGCGCTTCGGCGGCGTGGAGGCCCTCGCCGACGTCACGCTGCGCCTCGGCAAGGGCGAGGTGCTCGGCCTCATCGGCGACAACGGCGCCGGGAAGTCCACCCTCATCAAGATCATCAGTGGCTTCCAGCGGCCGGACTCCGGACGCATCCTCATCGACGGAACGGAGGTGAGCCCGCGCTCGGTGGACCACGCCCGCTCTCTCGGCGTCGACACCGTCTACCAGGACCTCGCCCTGGTCAACGAGCTCAGCGTCTACCACAACATGTTCCTCAACCGGGAGCTGGTGCGCTGGCCGCTGCTCAGCAACCGCGCGATGCGCCGGCGGGCCGCCCGCCAGCTGGCCGACATGGGGGTGCGGATCCCGTCGGTGGACGTCGAGGTCGCCAAGCTGTCCGGCGGCCAGCGGCAGGCGATCGCGGTCGCCCGCTCAGTGTACTCCGACGCCCGCATCCTGCTGCTCGACGAGCCGCTGGCCGCGATGGGCGCCAAGGAGGGCACGATGATCCTCGACCTCGTCCGCGACCTCAAGGAGCGCGGCGAGGTGTCGATCATCATCATCGCGCACAACTACGCGCAGGTCCTCGACGTGTGCGACCGGGTCAACCTGCTGCAGCACGGCCGGATCTCCTTCGACAGGCCGACGTCCGAGACGTCCCTGCAGGAGCTGACCGACCTGGTCGTCGCCGACTACCGGCGCGGCCGGGGACTGTAGACGCCCTTCGGGCCGGGCGCGCCGAGCCCGGCCCGGAGGCGTGACCCGCCGGCGCGACCGCGCCCGCCGGATGCGGGCCCCGGCGCCGCCGCTCCGGCCCTTACCGGGCGCCTCCGACGATCTCCCGCAGGGGGAAGCGCTGGAGCTTGCCGGTGGTGGTGCGGGGGAGTTCGCCGACGAACCGGACCGACCTCGGGTACTTGTACGGGGCGATCGTCCGCTTGGTGAAGTCCTGCAGCTCGGCGGCCTTGTCCGCGTCCCCCTCGACCCCGTCGCGCAGCACCACGAACGCCGTCACCACGGCGCCGCGGTCGGGATCGGGGGCGCCGACCACTCCGCATTCGAGCACGTCCGGATGCTCGATCAGCGCCTGCTCGACCTCGGGTCCGGCGATGTTGTAGCCGGACGAGATGATCATGTCGTCGCTGCGGGCCTGGTACCAGAAGTAGCCGTCGGCGTCGCGGACGTAGGTGTCGCCGGTGATGTTCCACCCGTCCTGGACGTAGGCCTTCTGCCGGGTGTCGGCGAGGTAGCGGCAGCCGGTCGGGCCGCGCACCGCGAGCTGCCCGGGGGTCCCGTCCGGCACCGGCCGGCCGGCGGCGTCGACCACGGCCGCCCGGTAGCCGGGGACCGGGACGCCCGTCGCGCCGGGCCTGATGTCGTCGTCGGCGGCCGCGACGAAGATGTGCAGCATCTCCGTCGAGCCGATCCCGTCGATGATCCGCACGCCCGTCTCCTCGTGGAACGCCCTCCACACCGCCGCCGGGAGGTGCTCGCCCGCCGAGACGCAGCGCCGCACCCCGGCCAGCCGCCCGGCCAGCCCGGCGGCCAGGATGGCGCGGTAGGTCGTCGGCGCGGTGAACAGCACCGTCACGCCGTGCCCGGCCGTGATCTCGGCGAGCTCGGCCGGGGCCGCCTTCTCGACCAGCAGGGCCGAGGCGCCCGCCCGGAGCGGGAACACCAGCAGCCCGCCCAGCCCGTAGGTGAACCCCAGTGGCGGCGACGCGGCGAAGACGTCGTCCGGAACGGGCTTGAGGAGGTGCCGGGAGAAGGTGTCGGCGATCGCCAGCACGTCGCGGTGGAAGTGCATCGTGGCCTTGGGGCGTCCGGTGGTGCCCGAGGTGAACGCCAGCAGCGCGACGTCGTCGGCCGCGGTGTCGACGTCCTCGAAGACGCCGTCCTTGGTCGCCGCCCGGGACACCAGGTCGCCGGCGTCGTCCGAGCCGTAGGGCACGGTCCGCATCCCGGGAGTCCGCGCCGCGGCCAGGTCGTCCAGGAAGCGGTGGTCGCACAGCGCCAGGCTCGGCTCGGCCAGCTCGGCGATGGTCGTCAGCTCCCGCGCGCGCAGCATCGGCATGGTCGTGATCACCACGCCGCCCGCCTTGAGCACGCCGAGCCAGGCCGCGGCGAGCCACGGGTTGTTCGGCCCGCGCAGCAGCACGCGGTTGCCGGGCACCAGCCCGAGGTCGTCGACCAGCACGCGGGCCACCTGGTTCGCCCGCCGCAGCACGTCGCCGTAGGTCCACAGGAGGCCGCCGGGGGTGCGCAGGCAGGGCCGGTCGGTGCCCACCGCCCTCACCGTCTTGTCCAGCAGGACGTGCGCGCAGTTGAGCCGGTCGGGGTAGGCGACCTCCGGGATCGTGAAGTCGAAGTCGGGCCATTCGTCGCGGGGAGGCAGGTTGTCGCGGCAGAACGTGTCGACGTGCGCGGAGGCGCTGAGCTCCATCGGGCCACCTCTCCATCCACGGCGGGCGAACGCCCCGGCCGGTGCGCCGGAGGCGTCGCGCTGGAATGAGCGCGGTCAGCGGGTGCGCTACAAAAAAATATAGCTGCGACGGGCGTGCCGTGGTAGTGGACCGGCGCCCCGGCCGCGGCGTCCCGCGCCGGCGGCCCTGGCCGCAACCGGCCTCGGCTCCGGCCCGGTGCCGGGACCCGCCGCATTGTTTAGCCATTGACTTATATAAGTCGCGTCGAAATAATAGCGTGATGCACGTGTTCGATGTCCTGGGAGACCCGGTGAGGCGCCGGATCCTGGAGCTGCTCGCCGACGGCGAGCAGACCTCCGGCGCCATCGCCGCGGTCATCCAGGCCGAGTTCGGGATCTCGCAGCCGGGGGTGTCCCAGCACCTGCGCGTGCTGCGGGAGAGCGGGCTCGCGACGGTCCGGGCGCGGGGCGCCCACCGCCTCTACGCCGTCGACTCCGCGACCCTGCGGGAGATCGACACGTGGCTGGAGCGCTTCCGCGGGTTCTGGACCCAGCATCTGGACGCGCTGGAAGCCGAGTTCGAGGACAAGTAGTCCGTCAGGCTCCGAGGAACTCGCCGCCGTTCAGATGCAGGGTCGCCCCCGTCACGTGCGGATGGGAGACGAGGAAGACGACGGCGTCCGCGCACTCGTCCATCGACAGGGTCCGCTCCAGCAGGGAGGCCTCGCGATGGCGGGCCCGGAAGTCGGGTGTCATGCGTCGGGCCACGGGGGAGTCCTCGACGATGCTGGGGGACAGGGCGTTGACCCGGACGTCCGGCGCGAGTTCCTTCGCCAGCGTCCGGACCAGGGCGATCGTGGCCCCTTTCGCCGCCGCGTAACACGGGTCGTAGCTTCCGCGGTAGGCGGCCGGGGACGAGAGGAAGACGATGCTCGACCCCTTCGCCAGCAGATGACGCGCGCTCCTGATGAACAGGAGCGGACCGGTGACATGCGTGGCGAACATCGCCGTCGCGTGCCGCCCGGTCAGCTCGGCGAGCGAGGCGCTCGGCTCCAGGTTCGTGGCGACGACGAGGGCGTCCAGCGGCGGGCACGCCGCCGCCGCCGCGACGACCGAGGCCTCGTCCTCGATGTCGAGGCCGATGTCGGCCCGCGGCGACCGCGACGCCACCAGGCACTCCCACCCGGCGCCCCCCAACCGCCGGGCCACGGCGCCGCCGATCGCGCCCAGCCCTCCGATCACGAGCGCGCGCCGCGGGTCTGCTTCCCGTGCCTGCACCGTGCGGCTAACGCGCGACCGTGCCCGGGGACGGCGCGTCGGGCACTGACGTGGACTTCGGCACGCCCTTGAAGGTGAACTTGGCGTTCTCGGCGGTGTCGGTGTTGTCGGGGTCGAAGCCCTCGGTGCCGACGATGACGATCTGGCCGG
>NZ_JBEZJP010000120.1:0-20099 GCF_040653175.1 Actinomadura sp. NPDC048032 | reverse complement strand
TGGTTGCGATCGCGTCCGAAGGCAGGTTCGAGCGAAGCGAGAACCTGATCGCGCAGCGAGCCGCAAGGCGAGACGAAGCGATGCAGCGATCGCCCGCCTTTATCGACGATGGAGGGCCGCCAGGCCCGAAGGAGGAGAAAAAGGCAATCAGCACAGCAACATTCGACTCAGGTATTGGCGGGCGAAGGCTCGGGTGGCGTCTTCGTCGTCGAGGGCGAGGCCGCCGCCGGGGACGAGGAGCAGCGAGACCGCGACCCGCAGCAGCACCTCGGCCACGGTGCCGTGGTCATCGGGGTCGCCGGGGCGGGCGCGGCGCAGGCGGTCGGCGAGGATGTCGCGGGCCGCGAGCATCACCGCGCCGCCGTTCATGCTGAGCTGCGGCAGGAACGCCTCGGGCTCGCTCTGCAGGACGCGCGTCATGAGCGGGTGGGTGCGGGCGTTGCGCAGGCCGACCACGAAGCCCTCGACGACGGCGTCCTCGGGGGAGGGGAGGTCCTCGGTGGCGTCGGCGATGGCGGTGAGGAAGCGGCGGCACTCCCGCAGGATCACGGCCTGGACCAGCTGCTCCTTGTTGGTGAACCGCCGGTAGATGGTGGTGCGGGCGACCCCGGCCCGCTTGGCGACGTCCTCGACGCTGACCCGGCGCAGCCCGTAGGTCTCGAACTCCGCGAGCGCGGCGTCGAGGATGCGGGTGTCGAGGTCGTCGGCGCCGGCGTCCGGCGCCGCCAGCCGGTCCCGCAGCCCCTGCGTGATGGTCGCGTCCGTGGTCATGCCCGCACCCTAGCCGCCGGACGGCCGGCGCCCCGCCACCGGATGGGACACAGTTACAATGATCGTCGTTCTGTAGTTCCGTTCCGACCCCCGGCGGTGCACATGACGGACGAGGCCGACGCGCGGACCCCGGCCCCCCTCGGACCCGGGTCGCTGACCTGGCGGTACTTCGGCGACACCCGGATGTTCCTCGTCGGCCCGCGGGCGGGCGTGCTGCAGAACATGCTCCCCGCGCTCGGCCAGGGCGTCCTGGACCACTCGGTGTTCTTCACCGAGACGTTCGCGCGGGTCAGGCGGTCCGCGGGCCCGATCCTGAACACCGTGTACGGCGGGGAGCGGTCCGGCGAGACGGGCCGCAGGGTGCGGGACTACCACCGCGAGATCAAGGGCACGATGCCGGACGGCTCCCGCTACCACGCGCTCGATCCCGAGACCTACTACTGGGCGCACGCGACCTTCCTCGACAACATGCTCTACGGCGTCGAGACCTTCATCCGGCCGCTCGGCGAGGACGAGAAGCGCCGGATCTACGAGGAGTCCAAGACCTGGTTCCGGATGTACGGGGTCAGCGACCGGGCCATGCCGGACGACTGGGAGGCGTTCCAGGCGTACTGGAAGCGGATGCTGGACGAGGAGATCGTCGCGCACAGGACCGCCCGGTACGGCGTCGGGTACGTGACCAAGGGGCTGCCGGCGCCGCCCAGGGTGCCGGCGCCGGTGTGGCGGGCGGTGTCGCCGCCGCTGAACGCGGTCGCCCGGTTCATCACGGTCGGCGGGATGCACCCGCGCATGCGCGAGCTGCTCGACCTGCCGTGGAGCGCCGCCGACGAGCGCCGGCACCGGCGGTTCGCGGCGGCCGTCCGCGCGGCGGGACGGGTGTGGCCGCTGCTGCCCGAGGCCGTCCGCTACCTGCCGCCGGCCCGCCGCGCCTTCCGCAGGGCGCGGCGGCCGGGAGCGGTCTAGGAACCCGACCGGATGCGGGCGTCGTAGCCCTTGCGCGCCTCGGGGTCGTACTCCAGGAAGATCTTGTCGAGACCGAGGCGGCGGGAGGTCGCCCGCCGGACGCGCTCGGGCAGCAGCGCGCCGAGCCGGACCTGCGTGCCGAGCTTCTTCGGCACGGCGACCTGCGGGCGCGGCCTGCCGACCAGCTCGACGACCGCGGCGGCGATGTCCTCGGGCTCGCAGTTCTTCTGCCCCTTCGGGCTGCGCGTCCCCGCGGTCAGCTCGGTGTTGGTGAAGGTGGGCAGGACGGCGCTGACGTGCACGCCGCGGTCCGCCACCTCCAGCCGGGTCGCCTCGGTGAACCCGACGACGGCGGCCTTGCTGGCGTTGTAGAGCGCGAGGCCGGGGGTGAACATGACGCCGGCGAGCGAGGCGATGTTGATGACGTGGCCCCGGCCGCGCGGCAGCATCCGGTCGAGGGCGAGCTTGGTGCCGAGCATCACGCCGTGCACGTTGATGTCGATGCAGCGGCGGGCGTCGGCGTCGCTCTCGTCGGTGACCGGCCCGATCGGCATGATGCCCGCGTTGTTGACGACGACGTCGAGGGGCCCGGCGGCCTCCTCGGCCCTGTCGAGGAAGGCGGTGAACGACTCGCGGGACGTGACGTCCAGGGCGAGGCCGGTGACGCCGAGCGACTCGGCGGCCTCCTTGACGGCGGTCTCGTCGATGTCGCCGATGACGACGGTGGCGCCCCTGGCCTTGAGGGCGCGGGCGGTGGCGAGGCCGATCCCCCGCGCGGCCCCGGTGATGGCGACGACCTTGCTCATGTTCACTGCTCCAGTCGGTCGAGGCGGACGGGGAGCCCGTCCTTGGGCGAGGGAAGGGACGTGGTGTCCAGGGGCCATTCGTAGCGGGCGGGCACGCTCCAGCGGTACCGCAGGAGCATCTGGTGCAGGATCGTCCTGACCTGCATTCCGGCGAAGTGCAGCCCGATGCACTTGTGCGCGCCGCCCCCGAACGGCGCCCAGGCGTACTTGTGGACCTTGTCCTCGCGGCGCTCCGGGGAGAACCGCTCGGGGTCGAACTCGTCGGGGTCGGTCCACCAGTCGGCCATGTGGTGGTTGCTGAGCATCGGCACCACGACGGTCGTCCCGGCGGGGACGTGGAAGCCGAGGATGGAGGTGTCCTTGACGACCTTGCGCGGGAGCGCCGGGACGGGCGTGACCAACCGCATCGACTCCTTCATCACCATGTCGATGCCGGTGAAGGCGTCCAGGTCGTCGAAGCCGGGGCTCTCCTTGCCGAGCTCCAGGGACTGCTCGCGGAGCCGCTCCTGCCACTCGGGGTACTTGGCCAGGTAGTAGGCCATCGTCGTCAGCGTGATGGTGGTGGTGTCGTGCGCCGCCATCAACGCGAAGATCATGTGGTTGACGACGTCCTCGTCGGTGAACCGCTCGCCGTCGTCGGTCTCGGCCTGGCAGAGCGCCGAGAACAGGTCGCTCCCGTCGCCCCGGCGCTTGGCGGGCAGGTGCCGGTGGAAGAACTCCTCCAGCACCTTGCGCGCCTGGAGGCCCTTGTGCCAGCGCAGGCCGGGCACCGGGAAGCGGACGTAGGCCGTCCCCGCCCGGACGGCGTCGATGAACGCGCCGTTGACCCGCGCCCGCTCGGCGTCGTCGAGCTCGACGCCCATGAAGACGTCCACCGCGAGGTCGAGCGTGAGCTTCTTGATGTGGTCGTAGACCTTGAAGCCCTGCCCGGGCTTCCACGACTCCACGCCCCTGACGATGCCGGGGGCCATCGCGTCCATGTAGGAGCGCAGCCGGGGGCGGGTGAACGCCTGCTGCATGATGCGGCGGTGGTGCAGGTGCTCCTCGAAGTCCAGGAGCATGATGCCGCGGTTGAAGAACGGGCCGATGAAGTAGCTCCACGCGGGCCCGTTCGCGAACGCCTTGTCGCGGTTGACCAGGACGACCTCGGCGGCCTCGGGGCCGTGGACGGTGACCATCCGCTGGCCGAGCAGCCATCCCCAGGCGACCGGGCCGTACTCGGCGTACCGCTTGCGGGCCATCCCGATCGGGTCGCGCATCACCGCGAGCGTGCTGCCGATGTAGGGGACGCCGGGGACGCCGGGCACCGGTTTCAGGTCGCTGCCCTGCGGCGGCGGCGCGAGAACACTCGTCATGACCCCTCCGGACGGGTGCAACAAATGCGCGAATTCTGTCGCTTTGTTCTAACGCAACGGCCGCCTGTAAGTCCAGACTTATCGGCGGTGACTTGGGCGTCAGCGGGCCTCGCGGGCGGGCGCCGCCTTGAGGAGCCGCCGCCGCGCGGCGTCCGTCAGCGGCCGGTACGCGCCCGCCTTGTCCCGGTAGAAGGCGCGCCCGTCCCCCGCCGGCGGGACTCCCTCGTCCCGTAGCGGCGCCGTCCGCAGCCGCCGTCCCGCCGTGACGGGCACCTCGTCCACGATCCGCACGATCGCGGGCCGCAGCCCCGGCTCCACCCGCAGCAGCGCCTCGGACAGGTCCACCGGCTTGACGACGCCCTCGGCGGAAGACCCGGGGGCGCCGCGCAGGCTGACGGCTGCCGCGGCCAGTTCCGTGTCGCCCACCGGGATCCCGTAGACGGCGACGGCGTCGACGTAGGGCAGGTCGCCCAGCGCGTCCCGGATGGGGCCGGGCGGGACGATGCCGTCGGCCGTGCGGATCAGCTCGGTCTCCCGGCCGACGAGCCAGAAGTCGCCGTCGGCGTCCCGCCGGAACAGGTCCCCGGTGATCGTCCAGGCGTCCTCGGGGCGGAACACGCCCCGCACGGGACGGGCCGCCGACCCGATCGCCGAGAGCCGCACCCGGGCGAGCAGCATGCCGATCTCGCCGGGCTCGCAGGGGACGGCGAACCCGTCCGGCCCCTCGGCGAGCCGGCCGTTCTCCAGGTCGTAGCGGGCCAGGCGCACCCCGGCGCTGCCCGGCAGCGGCCGCCCGAGCGACCCGGGCTTCTTGCCGCTCAGGTTGACCAGCACCGACTCGCCCTCGGTGGAGGCGTAGAACTCCAGGACCCGCGCGGGCGCGAACCGCTCCTCGACCCGCTGCCACAGGTTGCGCGGCATGCCCGACCCGATGAACAGCCGGACGGCGTGGTGCCGCTCGGCCGGGTCCGGCGGCGCGTTCACGAGCTCGCGCAGCAGCGTCCAGGTGTAGGAGGCGACGGTCACGCCGTAGCGCCGCGCCTCGTCCCAGAACGTCTCGGGGTCGTACTCCTTGCGGGGGGACGACCCTCCGCTCCCCCCGGGATCGGCGTGGGCGCTCGCCAGGGCCAGTCGCGCACCGCCCGCGACGGCTCCTCCGAGGCTCATCAGCAGCGCGGACGGATGCTGGAGCGGCGTGAGGCTGTAGACGGTGTCGGACGAGGACAGGGAGGCCGAGGACGCCGTCCCGAACGCCGACAGGGCCCACCGCCGGTTGGTGATGCGGCTGGCGCGCAGCTGGTCCCCGTCACCGCGGAAGACCACGAACGCCAGGTCGCCGGCCCGGCCCGGGTTGGGCCGGTACCAGCCGGGAAGCTCGACCCGGTCCGGGTCGATGGCCTCCATGTCCATCAGCGGACCGCGCTCGCCGCGTCCCGCGCCGCCCAGCAGGAAGCCGGGCACGTCCTCCAGCCCCGCGGCGGCCGCGGCGTGCTCGGGGTCGGCGATGACCCGCGTGACCTGGCCGAGCCGGGCCTCGGCGGCCGGGTCGCCGTCGGGCCGCAGCAGCACCGCGACGGCGCCGAGCCGGTTGAGCGCGGCGACGAGCGCGAGCGCGGTCGGCCGGGTGCCCATCAGCACCCCGACCGCGTCGCCGCGCCGCACCCCGATGTGGATCAGGCCGCGGACCACGGCGTCGATGCGGCGCCTGGCGGCGTCGTGGGTGTGCCCGCGCCCCTGGTAGAGGAAGAAGACCTCGTCCGGCATGCGGCGGGCCTGCTCGTCCAGCAGCAGCCCCATGGACATGCGGGTGTCGGACTGGATGCGCTCCAGCCGGGCCAGGCGCGGCAGGTTCTGCGCGGCCTCCCCGCCGAGCTGGCGGGTACCGTGCACGGCCCGCGAGGCCGTCCGGTACGCCGAGCGGGCGGCGCTCGCCCCGACGCCCATGGCGAGCTGGAGGCCGTACCCGGCGGGGCCGCCCGGGAGCCCGGCGGACGCGGCCTCCTCGTCCCCGGCGACGGGCACGACGATCTCGGGGAGCTCCGCCTCGCCGTCCCGCCAGCGCGCCCACGCGGCGACGGCCGGCCACGTCCGCGCGATGGCGAGGCTGCCGACGACGAGCCCGAAGTGCCCGGCGCGCAGGGACGCCTCGTACACCTGGGCGCGCGGCGCGGCACGGCGGATCCCGCGCACCATCGGCGGCGCCGCGATCTCGTCCACCTCCCCGACGAACGTCAGGACGGGGCAGGTGATGTCGGCGAGCGTGACGAGCCGGTCGCCGATGAGGAACCCGCCGGTCAGCATGCGGTTGTGCTGGATGAACTGGCGGATGAACTCCGCCAGCGCCGGTCCGGGCCACGACACCCAGCCCTCCCGCTCCAGGAAGCGGCGCTGGCGCTCCCGGGGCGCGAGCCGCTCCCGGTCGTGGAGCTGGAGGATGAAGTCGACCCGGGAGCGCACCGACTTCACGGGGCTGAGGAGCTGGAACCCGAGCCGCGTGACCCAGCCCGGCACCGCGAACCCGCCGAGCAGGGCGTCGGGGATGCGCTCGACGCCCTCGGACGCGAGCCAGCTCGGCAGCCCGAACGGCAGCCCGACGCTGGTGTCGGCCGGGCTCCCGAACGTCACCACGGACGCGACGCCCTCGCTGCGCCGGTACGCGGCGGCCTGGTAGACGAACATGCCGCCCTGCGAGTACCCGGCGAGGTGCACGTCCCGCCCGGTGGCCGCCCGGATCCGGTCCACCGCGTCGCTGACGGCCAGCACGTGGTCGCTGACCGTCCGCTCCAGCCCGCCGGGCTCCCGCTCGGGCGCCCCGAAGTCGACCACCCACGGGTCGACGCCGAGGTCGCGCAGCACGCGCACCGCGCTGACCCGCGAGGAGATGTCGTACACCTCCGCGGTGATCATCAGCGGCGGGACGAGCAGCACGACCGGCCCGCCGCCCGCGCCGGGGAAGTAGTGCCGCAGCCGGTAGACGCGCTGCTCGGTCACCACCTCGCAGGGCGAGGCGTCCTCGTCGGTGTCGAACCCTCCGAACCGGGCGACCTCCAGGGCGTTCTGGGCGGTGGAACCCAGGCGGGAGCCCAGCTTCAGCAGCGTCTTGGCAACAGCCGGCATCATGGCCCTCTCACAGCGTCAACGCCATGTTGTCCTGTTATCACCGGCTTTAGCAATCAGCTGATGATCCGCGCGCCCTCCAGGTGGCCGCCCTGCAACCGCTCCCACATGTACCTGCGGCGGGGCTTGCCGCTGGAGGTGCGCTGGATCAGGCCGGTGCCGACGACGATGGTCAGCTCCACGTCGTCTCCGAGCCGGCGCCGCAGCATCTCGCGCACCCCGCCGATCCAGGTCTCCTCCTGCGTCTCGGCGAACAGCGCGAGCCCCTTGCGCCCGGCGCCGGGGACGCCGACCACGACGATGCGGCCCTTCCCGAGCCCGCTCACCTCGGCGATCTTGGATTCGAGGTCCTCGACGTAGACCGAGCGCCCGCGCACCTTGATGCTGTCGCCCATCCGCCCGAGGACGAACAGCTGCCCCTCGTGGAAGAACCCGGCGTCGCCGGTGTAGACCTTCCCGTCCATGAACCGGGTCGACTTGGCCTCGGCCCCCGCGAAGTACCCCGGGCACGCCGACGGTCCCCCGACGACGATCTCGCCGAGGAGGCCGCTCTCCAGCTCGTTCCCCTCGTCGTCGACGATGGCGACGGGCACGTCGTCCTCGGGCGTCCCGCAGCCGACGACCCAGCCGGCCTTGGCGCCGAGGGACTCCGGCCCGAGCGGGTGCTGCTCCAGGATCCGGACGGGCTGCCCGAACGCCAGCGCCTCCGGGTCGGGCCGGACCGCCAGGGGGTGGCGCGGGACGTCGTCCATGGTGACGAGCAGCGTCGTCTCGGCCATCCCGTAGGCGGGCTTGAACATCGTCCGGGAGAACCCGAACGGCTCCATGAGCTGCGCGAACACCTCGAGCGTGTGCGGGTCGATGGGCTCGGCGCCGATCAGCGCCATCTTCCACCCGGACACGTCGAGCCCCTCCAGCTGCTCGGGCTTGACCCGCCGCGCGCAGTAGGCGTACGCGAACGGCGGCGCCGCCGTGTGGGCCGCCTCCCCGAAGCACCGCAGCCACCGTGCCGGGTCGCGGATGAAGTGGTCGGGCCGCATCAGCTTCAGCGTCCCCTGCCGCGCGATGGGCGTGAGGAAGCAGCCGATCAGCCCCATGTCGTGGTAGAGCGGCAGCCAGGAGGCCACCACGTCCCCGTCCTCGTAGCCGGCCTCCCGCGCGATCAGATCGCTGTTGGCCTCCAGGTTCTCCCAGGTGACCATGACGCCCCGGGGGGACCCGCTGGACCCGGACGTGAACTGCAGCAGGGCGAGCTCGCCGGCGGGCCGGACCTCGGCCTCCTCGTCGGCCTTGCGGGGCCGCCACGGCTCCCCGTCCAGGCCGGCGCCTGCCATGGCCCGCCTCGCGTAGTCGGCCAGCCCGTCGGAGGCCACGACCAGCGCCGGCGACGCCTGGCGCAGGATCGCCGCCACGTGCGCGACGTAGTCGTCGCCGTCCTGGAACAGCGGCGGAGTGATCAGGCACACCGTGGCGCCCGCGGCCCAGACCGCGAAGTACGTCTCGACGCAGGTGAAGTCCGTGGGCAGGATCAGGCACACCACGTCGCCCGGCCGGACGCCCTCCTCGACCAGCGCCCCCGCGGTGCGCCGCGCGGCCGACGCCAGCTCACCGTAGTCGCGGAACTCCCAGCCGCCGTCGTCGGCCGCCAGGTGGACGCCGCGTCCGGTGTTCGGCTTGTCCAGCCAGTCGCGCAGCGCAGATGGCATCGTGTCCCCTTCACAGGAAAGGCTCGCGCCCGTACATGACTCGCGGGTAACTTCACCAGGGCGGCGCGACGCCGTCAACCGGTTCGATCAGCCGAAGAGACCGCCCGGTCATTCGGGGGCGTCCTCCAGGGCCCCTCACCCGGAGGCGGACACCTTCCGAGCCGCCGCCAGCCGGGCCACGAGCCGGGCCGCGACCCGCCATCCGAGCAGCGCGGCGCCGAGGAACACCGAAGCCACGATCACGAACGCGAGAGCGGTGCCCTGCCCGGACACGACCCGCAGCACCATTCCCACGGCCACGGACGAGACCCAGATCCCGACCCCGGCCGGAAAGACCTCCTCAGGCCGCCGCCAGGCCCGCAGAAGACCCCATCCGGCGCCGAGCCCCACGAGGAACGGCCAGGCGGTGGACAGGAACCCGCCCAGGCTGGCCGCCTCCTCATGCGAAGCCCGCCCGATGGCGACGAAAACGAGCACGCAGAGAACGTCGGCGACCGCACCCAAGACCTTCCTCACCCCTCCAGGCTAAGGGCCGCCGCCTGCGCTCTTGCCGCCGGGGAGCAGCCGCGCCATCATCGCGCGATGGACCTCGACCGGGCCTGCTTCCGCCGCGCCTCGCGCCCGGCCGACGACCTGTCATACGGCTGGGGTTCCCAATCGCAGTGGCGGACGAGCTTCCCCCGTTTCTACGCCGACGAGGCCGGCCTGCACCTCAACTGGGACGGCGCGATCGACATCGGCGAGGACCCTCCGCACCGTCCGGCCGGCCGCCTGGAGGATGAGGTCCCGCTGGACGAGCGCCGTGAGCTGCTGCTGCACCGCTGCTTCGTCCGCCCCGCCCTCCCCCTCGACGAGGACGACCGTTTCCCCTACAACGACCGCCTGAGCCTCACCACAGCGGAGTGGCCGATGAATCCGGATGCGATCGTGCGGACACAAAGACCCGAGTAGAACGCTCCCACATCAGGTCGTGCCGACCGTCGGGGCCGGTGATGCCGCCGCACTCCCGGAGACCTCACCGCTGGACCCGCCGGCGGGGCGACCGGGAAGGGCGAGGGCCGCGATGACACCCACCAGGGTCAGGGCGGCCGACACGGCGACGGCGGCGCGCAGGCCGGCGGCGGCGCCGCTGCCGGACGCCGCGACGCCGACGAGCACGGCCAGTCCGACGCCCACCCCGATCTGCATGGCGGTGTTGGCCATGCCGCCGGCGATGCCCTGCTCCCGCGCGTCCACGCCGGTGGCCGCTGCGGCGAACTGGGTGGGATAGATCGTGCCCATGCCCATCCCGTACACGGCGATCCCGGCCAGGACGGTGAGGTACGAGCCGTCGGCCATCATTCCGGCCGCCAGGAGGGCGCTGCCCCCTGCCCCGAGCAGGAGCGCGGTGATGAGGGTGCCGCGGATGCCGATGCGCAGCATCAGCCGTCCGGCGGCGAAGTTCCCCAGGGCGATCACCGCGGACAGGCCGAGGAACGCCAGTCCCGCCCGCAGGGCCGTGTAGCCCAGCACGTCCTGGAAGTACAGGGTGAGGAAGTACACGACGTTCTGCATGGTCGCCCCGAACACGAAGATGATCACAAGGGCGGGGGCCAGGTCGCGGTCGCGCAGGAGGCGCAGCGGCATCAGCGGGCTGCGGCTGCGCGCCTCGACGGCGAGGAAGGCGGCCAGCAGGCCGAGCGCGAGCAGGGCCCCGACGGCGAACTCCGCGGAGGTCCAGCCCGTGTCGGGGACCTCGGCGATCGTGTACACGAGGAGGGTGGCGCCCGCGGTGCCGGTGACCACGCCGGGCAGGTCGTACCCGCGGCCGCGGTCGACCGGTCCGTCCGCCGGCAGCAGCCGGAACGCGGCGGCGGCCGCGGCGGCCACCAGCGGCACGTTCACGAGGAACACGGCCTCCCAGCCGAACGCGTGGGTGAGGACGCCGCCGAGGAGCGCCCCGGCGCTGAGCCCTCCGGCGCCGGCCATGGCCCACACCCCGAGCGCCCTGAGCCGTTCGCGTCCCTCCGCGAACATGGTGTTGACCTGCGCGAGGGTGGCGGGGAACACGATCGCGGCGCCGACCCCCTGGATCGCGCGGGCGGCGACGAGCGTGCCCGGGGAGGTGGCGAGGCCGCCGAGCAGGGACGCGCCGCCGAACGCGACCATGCCGAGGACGAACATGCGGCGGCGTCCCAGCAGGTCGCCCGAGCGGCCGCCGAGCAGCAGGAAGCCGCCGAAGAACACGGCGTAGGCGCTGATCACCCACTGGGCCGAGCCCTCGGAGAAGCCGACGTCGCGGACGAGGTCGGGCAGCGCCACGTACACGATGGTGAAGTCGAGCGAGGTGATGAGGCTGGAGAACGCCAGCAGGGCCAGGCTCAATCCCGGCCTGGGCGCGGAACGCATGATGGACCTTCTTCGGTAGAGGTTCTGGTGCCGTCGCCCGACTATGCGGCGGGCCGCTTACCGCCCGCTTTCCCTCCGCCTACCGTCCCCCGGGCGCCGCCGTAGGCCCCGGTCAGGGCGATATCGTGGGGATCATGCGTTTCGGGGTGCTCGGACCGCTGGCGGTCTGGACGGCCGACGGCACCCAGGTCGCGGTCCGGGGGCTGAAGGTCCGGGCGCTGCTGGCCGATCTGCTCGTCCAGGACGGGCGGCCGGTGTCGGCGGACCGGCTGATCGACGATCTGTGGGGGCCGGCGCGTCCGGCGGACCCGGCGGGGGCCCTGCAGGTCAAGGTGTCCCAGTTGCGCCGGGCGCTGGAGGACGCCGAGCCGGGCGGCAGGGATCTGGTGGTGTACCAGGCGCCGGGGTATCTGCTGCGGGTCGCTTCCGAGGCGGTGGACGCGGGCCGGTTCGCCGCGCTCGTCGCCCGGGCGCGGGAGACCTCCGACCCTCGGGCCAGGGCCGCGCTGCTCACCGAAGCGTCGGCCCTGTGGAGGGGCCCCGCCTACGCCCCCTTCGGCGACGAGCCGTTCGCGCGGGCCGCGATCCTTCGCCTGGAGGAGCAGCGGCTGGCGGCCGTGGAGGATCTCGTCGAGGCCCGGCTCGCCCTGGGCGAGCACAGCGCGCTGGTGGGCGAGCTGCGCGACCTCGTGGCCCGCCACCCCCTCAGGGAACGGCTGCACGCCGCCCTGATGCGCGCTCTGTACGGGGCCGGAAGGCAGCACGAGGCCCTGGACAGCTTCGGGGAGCTGCGCGACCGGCTGCGCGAGGATCTGGGTCTGGATCCGAGCCCCGAGCTGGCGGATCTCCGGCAGGCGATCCTCACCCGGGACCCGGACCTGGCGCCCGGGCGCCCCCGGACCAACCTGCCCGCGCCGCCCGGCGAGCTGATCGGCCGCGAGGAGGCGGTCCGCGAGGTGCGGGCGCTGCTGGAGCGGTTCCGTCTCGTCACGCTCACGGGGCCGGGAGGGGTCGGCAAGACCCGGCTGGCCCTGGAGATCGCCGCCGGGGCTCTCGACGCGTTTCCCGACGGGGTGTGGTCGGTCGGTCTCGGCGGTCACGACCGGCCGGACGCGCTGGCGGACGCGGTCGCCGCCACGCTCGGCGTCCGCGACGACGCCGGTGGAGGAGCCGTCCCCGCCGCCGACCGGGTCGCCTGTGCGCTGCGCGGCAGGCGGCTGCTGCTGGTGCTCGACAACTGCGAGCACCTGATCGAGCCCGCGGCGGATCTGGCGCACCGGCTGCTGGCGGCGGCGCCGCAGGTGCGGATCCTCACGACGAGCCGGGAACCGCTGGGGGTCGGCGGTGAGGCGATCTGGTCGGTGCCGCCGCTGGAGCCGCCCGGCGAGGCGGAGGAGGCGGGCCCGTCGGCCCTGCGCCGGTCCAGCGCCGTCCGCCTGTTCGTCGCGCGTGCCGCCGCCGCGTCTCCCGGTTTCGCTCTCACCGCCGGCAACGCCCGCGCCGTCGCGGCGATCTGCCGCCGTCTCGACGGCATCCCGCTGGCGCTGGAACTGGCGGCCACGCGGGTCCGCGCGCTCGGCGCGGACGAGCTGGCGGCCCGGTTGGACGACCGGTTCCGGCTGCTGTCGGCCGGCCGGCGGGACGTCCCGCGGCGGCAGCGGACGCTGCGCGCGGCGATCGACTGGAGCTGGGACCTGCTGACCGGGCCGGAGCGCGCCGTCCTGCGGCGGTTGTCGGTGCATGCCGACGGCTGCTCGCTGGAGGCGGCCGAGGCGGTCTGCGCCGGGGACGGGGTCGCGGTCGAGGACGTCGCGGAGCTGCTGTCCCGCCTGGTCGACCGCTCCATGGTCGTGGTCTCCGACGGCGTGCGCGGCCACCGCTACCGGCTGCTGGAGTCCGTCGCCGCCTACTGCGCCGAGCGCCTGCGGGAGGCCGGCGAGTCCGAGCAGGCCCGAGCCCGGCGCGACGGGTACCACGTCGGGTTCGCGGAACGGGCGGCGGAGCGACTCCGCGGCCCCGACCAGCGGCGTTGGCTCCAGCACCTGGACCTGGAACACGCCAATCTGCGCGCCGCCATCGAGAGCACCGTGCGGCACGACCGCCCGGATCTCGCGCTGCGCCTGGTCAACGCGATGGCCTGGTACTGGTTCCTGCGCGGGCGGCTCAGCGAGGGGCGCCGCCTGCTGGATCTGGCGCTCAGCCACGACGGCACGGCGCCGTCCTCCTCACGCGCCGCGGCCGGGGCGTGGCGGACGGGCATGGAGATGCTCGGCCGCCATGGCATCGACCGGACGCGGCAGGTCGAGGCGGCGCTGGAACCCTACGACCGCCTGGACGACCCGGACGGCCGGGCCCGAGCGGAGTGGTTCCTCGCCGAGATCCTGCTGGGCGGCGCGGACTCGGCCACGGGCGAACGGCTGGCGCGGCGGGCCCTTGCCGCCTTCGGCGAGGCCGGGGACCGCTGGGGCACGGCGGCCTCGCTGACCACGCTGGCCCACTACGCGCTGATCCGCGGGGATCTGGACGCCTGCGCGCGCCACACCGAACAGGGCGCGGCGCTCTTCGACGAGCTCGGCGACCGCTGGGGCCGGTTGAGGGCCGCCGATCTGCGAGGCAGGCTCGCCGAGATCCGCGGCGACCTCCAGGGCGCCGCCCGTCTGCTCCGCGAGGGGCTGCGGCTGGCCGAGGACCTAGGGATCTGGACGCAGGTCTCGTACCTGCTGTCCGGGCTCGGCAGGATCGCGATGATGACAGGCGACCTGGCCGGGGCGGAGCGGCTCCACGAGAAGGCCATGCGGCTGGCGACCGAGCAGAGCAACCGCCCCGGAGAGGTGTTCGCCGAACTGGGCCTGGCGATGGGGGCGCGGCGGCAGGGCCGGCTGGACGTGGCGGAGAAGCTCTTGCGCGACGCGCTCGACTGGCAGCGGCGCGTCGGTTTCGACCCCGGTGTAGCGCTCACCCTGTCAGAACTGGGCTTCGTGGCCGAGCAGCGCGGCGACGCCGGAGCCGCCCGCGAGGCGCACCTGGAGGCCCTGGCCGTAGCGCGCCGCACCGGCGACCCGCGGGCGGCGGCGCTGGCGCTGGAAGGGCTGGCGGCCGCCCACACCCTGGCGGGCGAACACCACCGGGCCGCGCGTCTGCTGGGCGCGGCCACCGCAGCGAGGGAGGCGACGGGCGCCCCAAGACCCGCAGCCGCCGGCACCGACGTGGACCGCACCATGAAGGCCCTGCAAGCCGCCCTAGGCGAGCAGACCCTGAACGCCGAACTCCAGCAAGGCCGCACCACCCCCATCCCCGCCACCCCCGCACCCTGACCGGGAGCAAAGCGGAGGGGCACGAGGGCCGCGAGCCGGGGGAGATCGAAGACCGAAGCCCGAGGGAGGGCGAAGGGCGAAGCCCGAGAGGGGCCGAAGGCCGAGGCCCGAGGGAAAACGAAGGCCGAAGCCCGAGGGAAATCAAAGACCGAAGCCCGAGGGAAATCAAAGACCGAAGCCCGGGGGAGATCGAAGACCGGAACCCCGGGGGAAGTCGATGGGCGAAGCCCGAGGGGGGTCTAGGGGCGAAGCCCCAGGGGCGGGCGGGTGGGGGAGGCGGAGGAACAGGGGGCTCCGGGGGATCGTCCCCCGGGCGAAATGCGAAAGGTCCCCCGGAAGCCGCAAGCGGCGACCAGGGGACCCCAGACCAGTAGCGGGGGCAGGATTTGAACCTGCGACCTCTGGGTTATGAGCCCAGCGAGCTACCGAACTGCTCCACCCCGCGGTGATGTCTTAAGTCTATGGCATGGGAGGGGGTGGTTCGTACGGGGCGCTCATCGGGTGCAGGCGGGGACGGCGCCTTTGCCGCTCGTGAGGGCGTTGAGGGCCTGGACGGCGTCGTGGAGGGTGTCGGCGCGGACGAGGCGGAGGCCGTCGGGGCGGGAGCCGGCGGCGTCGGCGCAGTTGTCCTTGGGGGTGAGGAAGACGGTGGCGCCGGCCCGGCGGGCGGCGATCATCTTCTGCTGGATGCCGCCGATGGGGCCGACCTTGCCGTCGGGGGTGATGGTGCCGGTGCCGGCGACGAATTTGCCCTGGGTGAGGGCGCCGGGGGTGAGCTTGTCGACGATGGCGAGGGAGAACATGAGGCCGGCGGAGGGGCCGCCGATGTCGCCGATGCTGATGTCGATCTTGAAGGGGAACTTGTACTGGTCGGAGAGGACGATGCCGACGACGGCGCGCTTCCCGCTGGGGTCGGCGACGGTTTTGAGGGTGGCCTTGGCCTGCTTGCCGTCGCGGATGTAGGTGAGGGTGACGGGGGCGCCGATGGGGCGTTTGGCCATGGTGCCGGTGACCTGGGAGACGCTGGTGACGGCGGCGCCGTCGAGGGTGGTGATCTCGTCGCCGGGCTTGAGGACGCCGTCGGCGGGGCGCCCCTTCTGGACGCCGTCGACGACGACGCGGGTGGTGAGGGGGACGCCGAGTTCGTGGAGGGCGGCGGCCTCGGCGTTCTGCTGGGAGTCCTGCATCGCCCGGGTGTTCTCCTGGTCGACCTGCTTGGGCGACTCGTTCTTCGGGAAGATCGTCTCTTCGGGGACGATGGCGGTGTCGCCGGCGAACCAGCCGCGCAGGGCGGTGAACAGGTCGATGCGCCCGCCGGGGCCGCCGCGGTAGGTGACCGTGGTGAAGTTGAGGTGGCCCTGGTCGGGGTAGGTCTGGCGGCCTTCGATCCGGATGAGGGGCTGGCCTTTGTCGTTCGTGCCGAGGGTGTTGCTCGTGGGGCCGGGCATCAGGGCGACGTAGGGGACGCGCATGACGGAGCCGACGAGGGCGAGCACGAGGACGAGCACGCTCGCGAGGCTGAGCGTGGCGGCACGACGAGACATGCCGGAAACTCTATGCGGTTCGGGCCCTCAGCAGGCCCCGACCCACTCGTCGCCTCCGTCGGCGAAGGCCTGGTGCTTCCAGATGGGGACGGTGGCCTTGAGGTCGTCGATGAGGCGGCGGCAGGCGGCGAAGGCTTCTTCGCGGTGGGGGCAGGACGCGGCGACGACGACGGCGATGTCGCCGACCCGCAGGTCGCCGACGCGGTGGACGGCGGCGAGGCCGAGGACGGGGAAGTCGGCGGCGACCTTCTCCATGACGGCGCGGAGTTCGCGCTCGGCGGTGGGGTGGGCGCTGTAGGAGAGGGCGGTGACGGCGCGCGCGTGGTCGGTGTCGCGGACGGTGCCGGCGAAGACGGCGGTGCCGCCGGCGCCGGAGGCGCCGACGGCGGCGTACACCTCGTCGACGGACAGGGGCGTGTCGCGCACGCCGATCAGCCGGATGACGTCTCCGCCGGCAACGCTTTGGCTCACGTCCCGCAGGCTACCTCTCCGGGGCGGCGCCGTTCACTCGGGTGCGCCGGGCTCGTCGGGTTCGAGGGTGGCGGCGAGGGCTTCGGCGAGGGCGGGGACGAGGTCGGGTCCGGTGAGGACCTCGTCGTCGGCGTCGTGGCGGCGCAGCCGGAGGGCGGAGTGGCGGGCGCCGTCGCGCAGCACGCCGACGATCATGCGTACGTCCTCGCGCTTGGGGTGGGACGCGGCGAACTCGGCGGCCTGGGCCTCGTCCTCGGGGATCTGCTCCTCGACCTCGGGCGGCAGGACGATCCGTTCGAGGACGAGGGCGCAGCCTTCGACGGTGTCGGGCCAGGCGATGGTGGCGAGGGCGTCCTCGACGCCGGCCTGGTCGGGCAGGGCGGGCTGTTCGAGGGCGGCGAGGGTGTCGGCGCCTTCCCGCAGGCCGAGCTGCTCGGCGAGTTCGGGCTCGGCGCGGCGCAGTTCGGAGCTGCGGACAAGGGCGTAGATGCGGGGCGCGCTGTCCCAGCCCTCTTGGGCCGAGTGACGTTCTAGGTCCAGCACGACTTCTTCCAGAAGACTCACGGGCCCATCTTTCCCCCATTCAGCCCGGGGAAGTGCGGGAACCCCCGTCCCAGTCGGTAAGTTGCATCTACAGCACCGGCGGGCGGCCGGTGGGAGAGATCTCGATCGGAGGGGCCACTTGACCTTCCGGACTCCCGGTTTCGGGCGCCGGCTCGGTACCGGACGGACGCGGCCGCTGCTGCCGGTCCTGGTGGCGCTGGCCGCGCTGCTGGTGGCGTTCCTCACGTTCACGGCCGTGTACACGGACCTGCTGTGGTACCGCTCGATCGGCTTCTCGTCGGTCTACACGACGCAGCTGCGGGCGAAGGTGGTCCTGTTCTTCGGGGCGGGGCTGCTGATGGCGCTGGTGGTGGGCGCGAACGTGGCGGTGGCGTACCGGCTGCGCCCGGCGTACCGGCCGCTGTCGGTGGAGCAGCAGGGCCTGGAGCGCTACCGGGCGGTGATCGACCCGCGGCGGCGGCTGATCGCGTGGGGGCTGCTCGGGGTGCTGGGGATGCTGACGGGGTCGTCGGTGGCGGGCCAGTGGCCGGTGTGGCTGGCGTTCCTGAACCGGACGCCGTTCGGCGTGAAGGATCCGCAGTTCCACAAGGACGTCTCGTTCTACGTCTTCACGTACCCGTTCCTGCGCCTCGTCATCGGGGTGGTCTTCGCGACGGTGATCTTGTCGATCCTGGCCGCGGTGATGGTGCACTACCTGTACGGGGGGCTGCGGCTGCAGGGGCCGGGCGACAAGGCGAGCCCGCCCGCGCGGGCGCACCTGTCGGTGCTGTTCGGGTTGTTCATCCTGCTGAAGGCGGTCGCGTACTGGTTCGACCGGTACGGGCTGGTGCATTCGGAGCGGGGGGTGGCGACGGGCGCGTCCTACACGGACGTGAACGCGCTGCTGCCGGCGAAGACGATCCTGGCCGTGATAGCCCTGCTGTGCGCCGCCATGTTCTTCGGCAACCTGCTGCGGCGCGGCATGATGCTGCCGGGCGTCGGGTTCACGCTGCTGGTGCTGTCGGCGATCCTGCTGGGCGGGGTGTACCCGCTGCTGATCCAGCAGTTCCAGGTGAAGCCTGACGAGCTGGCCAAGGAGCGCCAGTACATCCAGCGCAACATCGAGTTCACGCGCAAGGCCTACGGGGTGGACGGGGCGCGGGTCGTCCCGTACGGGTCGCAGCCGGTGACCGACAAGAAGGCCCTCCAGGACGAGGCCGCCAAGCTCGGGCAGAGCGGGGTGCGCGTCCTCGACCCGAACGTGGTGGGCGAGACGTTCCAGCAGTTGCAGCGGATCCGGCCGTTCTACCGGTTCCCCGACACGCTGGACGTGGACCGCTACCAGGTCGACGGCAAGCTCGTCGACACGGTGGTGGCGCTCCGCGAGCTCTCCGGGGCGCCGGTGGGGCAGCGCAGCTGGGTGAAGGACCACATGGTCTACACGCACGGCTACGGGTTCGTCTCCGCGTACGGCGACCGTTTCGACTCGACCGAGCCGGCCTTCATCACCCCGGACATGCCGGCGTCCCCGAACCAGCCGATCAAGGTGGCGCAGCCGGAGATCTACTTCGGGGAGCGCTCGCCGCGGTACTCGGTGGTCGGCGGGCGCGGCCAGCAGGAGCTGAACTACCCGGACAACAGCCCGTCGGGGCAGCAGAGCAGCACCTACGACGGCCAGGGCGGGGTGCCGGTCGACTCGTTCGCGCACCGGCTGCTGTACTCGGCGAAGTTCCAGGACAAGAACCTGCTGCTGTCGGGCGCGATCAACAAGAACGCGAAGATCCTCTACGACCGGTCGCCGCGGCAGATGGTGCAGAAGGCGGCGCCGTGGCTGACGCTGGACGGCGACCCGTACCCGACGGTGGTGAACGGCCGGATCCTGTGGGTGGTGGACGGCTACACGACGTCCGACAGCTACCCGTACTCGGAGGAGATGAGCCTCGGGGAGGCCACCCGCGACACGATCACCGACACGCGGTCGGCGGTGGCGCGGCAGGCCAACGACCACGTCAACTACCTGCGCAACTCGGTGAAGGCGACGGTGGACGCCTACGACGGCACGGTCCACCTGTACCAGTGGGACGAGAACGACCCCATCACCAAGACGTGGATGAAGGTGTTCGACGGCACGGTGCAGCCGCGGTCGTCGATCCCGCCGGAGCTGGAGTCGCACTTCCGCTACCCGCAGGACCAGTTCAAGGTCCAGCGGAAGATCCTCACGAAGTACCACGTGACGGACCCGTCGGCGTTCTACAACGGGGAGGGCTTCTGGGAGGTGCCCGAGGACCCGTCCGCCAAGGGCAGGCAGCAGCCCCCGTACTACCAGAGCCTGCGGATGCCGGGCCAGGACGCCCAGTCCTTCTCGCTGACCACGGTGTTCAACCCGCGCGGCAACCCCCAGCTCGCCGCGTTCATGTCGGTGGGGTCGAACCCGGGGCGCGACTACGGGCAGATCCAGATCCTGCAGATGCCGCGCAACGCGCAGCCGGCGGGGCCGGGCCAGGTGCAGAACTCCTTCGAGACCGATCCGAAGGTGAAGGCCGACCTGTTCGCGTTGCGGCAGGGCGGGACGAAGACCGTCGCGGGCAACCTGCTGACGATCCCGTTCGGGGGCGGCCTGCTGTACGTGGAGCCGATGTACACGAAGGCGGCGGGCGGCTCCGAGCAGCAGCCCTACCCGATCCGCGGCAAGATCCTCGTGCGGTACGGGGAGAGCATCGCCGCGGCCGACACGCTCGACGAGGCGTTGAAGCAGGTGCTCGGCGGCGCCGGGGCGCCGGCCCAGCCGGGTCCGCAGGCCCCGCCGGGCCAGGAGCTGAGCGCGTCGGCGCAGAAGGCGATCGACGATCTGAAGGCCGCCGTGGCCGACTACGAGAACGCCCAGAAGAAGGGCGACTACCCGGGCATGGGCGAGGCCTGGAAGCGGATCAAGGACGCGCAGGCCGCGCTGTCGGCCGCGGGCAAGGAGGAGCCGAAGACCTCCCCGAGCCCGTCGCCGAGCCCGTCGGCGTCGCCGTCCGCCTCGCCGAGCGCCACGCCCCCGGCGAGCTGCCGATGTCGATCCACCGCTGGAGCTTTTCCAGGTCCGCCTCGGGCCATGCGCCGTCGCACGGCATTCGCC
>NZ_JBEZJP010000119.1:0-20173 GCF_040653175.1 Actinomadura sp. NPDC048032 | reverse complement strand
AAGCGGGCTATGAGTTCGCTCAGGGATTGGGCGGCGGCGGTGGGGGGTTCGTGTTCGGTCACGGGCCAGCCGCGTTGACCTGCCGAGGGGGGCGCCGAGCGCGCCCGAGGCCGCGAACCCCGCCGAGACCGCGCCCGACCCCGACAGGGTCAGCTCCTGGCGGCCGGGGCCCCGTACCCAGCCCGCCGGTGCCGCTCCTCCAGAAGGCCGCTCATTCCCCAGGCCGTCCAGGCCGTCACGAACTCTCCGTTCTGGCACTGAGACCCGCGCGGACGGTGTGAATGCCGTTCTGTTACCGTCCGTCCGGAGAGGCGGAACCAGCGCGCTCAGAAGGCGCCCGGACGCCCCGGCCGGCGGAGCGGTGCGGCCGGCGAGTCCGCGGGGCCCTGGTCCATCTGGAGGGAACGGACTGCATGGCACTCAACCGTGATTTCATCGGGCGGAGCTTCCCGCCCAGCGAGCCCTACGAGGTCAGCCGGGTGAAGATCCGCGAGTTCGCGGACGCGATCGGCGACCGCAACCCCGTCTACCGCGACCGCGAGGCGGCCAAGGCGGCCGGGTACCCCGACGTCATCGCGCCGCCCACCTTCCCGATCGTGGTCTCCCTCGGCAACCCCGGGCTCGCCGACCCCGACCTCGGCCTCAACTACGCGATGGTCGTGCACGGCGAGCAGCGCTTCGAGTACACGCGCCCGCTGCGCGCCGGGGACGTCATCACCTGCACCTCGACGATCACCGAGATCAGGTCGATCGGCAACAACGAGAAGATGGTCGTGGAGACCGAGATCGCGACCGTCGAGGGCGAGCCGGTCTGCAAGTCCTACAACACGATCGTGGAGCGGGGTGCCTGATGACCGCCAAGGTGAACTACGCCGACGTCGAGGTCGGCACTGAGATCCCCAAGCAGACCTACGCCGTCGACCGCGCCAACCTCGTCATGTACGCGGGCGCGTCCGGCGACTTCAACCCGATCCACTGGCGCGAGGGCGTCGCCAAGGCCGTCGGCCTGCCGGACGTGATCGCGCACGGCATGTACACGATGGCGCAGGGCGGCCGGTTCGTCACCGACTGGGCCGGCGACCCGGGCGCCGTCGTGGACTACGGGGTACGGTTCTCCTCTCCGGTCGTGGTCCCGGACGAGGGCGGCGCGACGCTGGAGATCAGCGGCAAGGTGGAGGAGAAGCTCGACGACAACAAGGTCGTCGTGGCGCTCACCGCCAGGTCCAACGACCAGAAGGTCCTCACGCGCGCCAAGGCGGTCGTCAGGCTCGCCTGAGCGCGGCGGCACACCGGCCGGGATCGCCCCGGCCGGTGCGCGCGTCGAGGGGACGAGGGCGGGCCGGCCCGGCGGCGCGGGGCACGGCAGGAGGGGGAGACGACGTGGCGGTGTTCGCCGAAGACGTGAACCTGGCCGGATACACCACGCTGCGGCTGGGCGGTCCCGCGCGGCGCTTCGTCGAGGCGACGACCGAGGCGGAGCTGGTCGCGGCCGTCCGCAAGGCCGACGACGAGGGCGAACCGGTCCTGGTGCTCGGCGGCGGCAGCAACCTCGTGGTGTCCGACGACGGGTTCCCCGGCACCGTCGTGCGCGTCGGGACCCGCGGCACCGAGCGCGTCGCCGCCGAGGGCGGCAGGGTGCTGCTGCGCGTCCAGGCCGGCGAGGACTGGGACCCGTTCGTCGCCCGCTGCGTCGCCGACGGCCTCGCCGGAGTCGAGTGCCTGTCCGGGATCCCCGGCCGCGTCGGCGCGACGCCGATCCAGAACGTCGGCGCCTACGGGCAGGACGTCAGCGAGACGATCGTGGAGGTCCGCGCCTACGACCGGGAGGCCCGCGACTGCGTCGCCCTCGACCGCGACGCCTGCCGGTTCACCTACCGGCACAGCGCCTTCAAGGGCAACGACCGGTACGTCGTCCTGGACGTCACGTACGCCCTGGAGGAGGCCGAGGAGTCGCAGCCCATCGCCTACGCCGAGCTGGCGCGCAGGCTGGGCGTCCGGCCGGGGGACCGGGTCGCGCTGAAGGAGGCCCGCGACGCCGTCCTCGAACTGCGGCGCGGCAAGGGCATGGTCCTGGACGCGGCCGACCCCGACACCCGCAGCGCCGGGTCCTTCTTCACCAACCCGATCCTCGACCCGGACCGGCTCGCCGAGCTCGAACGCCGCGTCGCCGAGCGCCTCGGCCCGGACGCGACGTTCCCGCGCTACCCGGAGGCCGACGGCCGGGTGAAGACGTCCGCGGCCTGGCTCATCGACCGCGCCGGGTTCGCCAAGGGCCACGCGCGCGGCCCGGCCCGCATCTCCACCAAGCACACCCTCGCCCTCACCAACCCGGGCGGCGCCACCACCGCCGACCTGCTCGCGCTGGCCCGCGAGGTCCGCGACGGCGTCCGGGACGCGTTCGGAGTCGAGCTGGTGAACGAGCCCGTCATGGTGGGCGCGACCCTCTGACCCGGGGCCCGCCCGAGGCTCCTTGGTAGGGTGGACGGCGTCGAGGGGGAGTAGTCCCAATCGCGTGGTCGACATGCTGGCGCCGCCGACGGCGCCCGGTCACGCGGGCCCGGTCACATCGCGGCGGACGAGACCTTCGGCCTGGCAGTCATGCCGGGCCGAGGTCGTGCGCGTGAGCCCCCGCCCTTCGCCCGGCAGCACGAGCGAAAGGGACCAGGTGACCGCCTTCCTCATCAGTCTGGCCGTGATCTTCGTGGCCGAGCTGGGCGACAAGAGCCAGCTCATGGCCATGACGTTCGCCACCCGCTTCCGCGCCCTCCCGGTGCTGATCGGAATCACGGCCGCGACCGCGATCGTCCACCTGGCCAGCGTCGCCCTCGGCGCGGCCCTCGGCGCCGCGCTCCCCACCGGCCCGATCTCGATCATCGCGGGCATCGCGTTCCTCGGCTTCGCGCTGTGGACGCTGCGCGGCGACGAGCTGGACGACGCCGAGCGCGACAAGGCGCGCATGGCCACCGGGTCGGCGATCCTCGCCGTCGGCGGGGCGTTCTTCCTCGCCGAGCTCGGCGACAAGACGATGCTCGCCACCGTCACCCTCGCCGCCGACCACGGCGGCCTCGCCGGGCTGACGGGCGTCTGGCTCGGCTCGACCGTCGGAATGGTCGCCGCCGACGCGCTCGCCATCGTCGTCGGCCAGATGCTCGGCCGCAGGCTGCCCGAGCGCGTCATCAAGTACGGCGCCGCGGCGGGGTTCGCCGTCTTCGGCGTCCTGCTGCTGATCGAGGGCATCACCGCGTGACCCGGCGGGAACACTCCCTCCAGGGCCCGTGAGCGGTAGGGAGGCTCGACCGCGGAAGGGCCCGGACGGGAGTTACCACCGTGGCCCTACCCGCCTCCCTTCCGCCGCGGCAGGCGCTCGGCACGCGGCTCCAGCTGAGCGACGAGGCCGCCGCCCGCATCCGCGAACTGATCATGGACGGGCGCATCCGGCCCGGCGACCACCTGCGGCTGGAACGGCTGGCCCTGGAGTTCGGCATCAGCGTCACGCCCGTCAGGGAGGCGCTGAAGTCGCTGCGCAGCGAGGGCTTCGTCGTCCTGGAGCCGCGGCGCGGGTTCGTCGTCGCGCCGCTGTCGGAGCGGGACGTCCAGGACCTGTTCTGGGTGCAGGCGGGCATCGCCGCCGAGCTGACCGTGCGCGCCGGGCCCCGGATCGGCCCCGCCGCCCTGGAGCGCCTGGACGGTCTCCAGCGCGCCCTGGCCCGCGACAAGGCCGCGCACCGCCCCGACCTCATGGAGGAGCGCAACCACCGCTTCCACCGCGAGATCAACCTGGCCGCCGACTCGCCGAAGCTCGCCTGGTCGCTCGGCACGGCCGCCCGGTACGTGCCGCGCGGCCTGTACGGGCGCCTCTCCGGCTGGCCGGACGTCGCCGTCCGCGACCACGGGCGGATCCTCGCGGCGCTCCGGGACGGCGACGCCCGCGCGGCCGGTGAGGAGATGCGCGCCCACATCGTCCGGGCCGGAGAGCTGCTGGCGGGCCACCTCGAACGCCGGGGCCTGTGGCGCCCGTCCACATGATCGCCGCGGCCCGCCGCGCGGCCGCCCGCGCGGTCGTCAGCGCGGCCGGTCGCCGAGCCAGGCGTCGACGCCCGCCAGCAGCCGGCGCCGCACGTCGTCCGGCGCCGCCGAGGCCCGGATCGACTGCCGGGCCAGCTCCGCCAGCTCGGCGTCGGTGAACGCGTGCGCGGTGCGGGCCAGCTCGTACTGGCGCGCCAGCCGCGACCCGAACAGCAGCGGGTCGTCGGCGCCGAGCGCGATCGACGCGCCCGCCTCGAACAGCCGCCGGAGCGGGACGTCCGACGCCGTCGCCGCCACGCCGAGACCCACGTTCGACGCCGGGCAGACCTCCAGCGTGACCCCGCGGTCCACGATGCGCTCCAGGAGCCGCGGGTCCTCGACGGCGCGGACCCCGTGCCCGATCCGGTCGGCCTCCAGCGTCTCCAGGCACTCGCGGACGCTCGCCGGGCCGAGCAGCTCGCCGCCGTGCGGGTCCGACAGCAGCCCGCCGCGCTTGGCGATCCTGAACGCGCCCTCGAAGTCGTAGGCGCGGCCCCGCCGCTCGTCGTTGGACAGGCCGAACCCGACGACGCCCCTGCCGGTGTAGCGCACGGCGAGGCGCGCGAGGGTCTTGGCGTCCAGCGGGTGCCGGGTCCGGTTCGCCGCGATCACCACGCCGACGCCGACCCCGGTCGCCTCCGACGCCTGGCGCGCGGCGTCCAGCACCAGCTCCACGGTCGGGGTCAGGCCGCCGAAGCGCCCGGCGTACCCGCTCGGGTCGACCTGGATCTCCAGCCAGCCCGACCCCTCGGCGGCCTCGTCCTCGGCCGTCTCGCGCAGCAGCCGGCGCAGGTCGTCCGGCGTCTGCAGGACGGAGCGGGCGATGTCGTACAGGCGCTGGAACCGGAACCAGCCGCGCTCGTCGGTCGCGTGCAGCCGGGGCGGCCAGTCCTCGACGAGGGCGTCGGGCAGGTGGACGCCGTGCAGGCCGGCGAGCTCCACGAGCGTGGAGTGCCGCATCGACCCGGTGAAGTGAAGGTGCAGGTGCGCCTTGGGGAGCAGGGCCACGTCCGGGCGGGCGGGACCGCGCGCGGGCGCGGGTTCCCGGGGGTCCGGCATGGGACGGTGCTCGGCCGGACGGGCTGAAACGGTACGGGCCTCCATGAGCCAATGTTGCCGGATCATCGTCCTCCTCGAACGCCCGCCCCCACAGGATCACTCCACCGGACTACCTCGCATGACACCCGGCGGCCATCGCGCCCATGGGCATCCCCGAAAAAAACTTTGGAATCCCGTGCAACCCCCCACCGGCACCGTGCGTATACGAGGGGCGCCAGAGAGAGACAGGCACCCCCGAAGCACCACCTTGCCTCCGAAGGGATTCACGATGATCACGCTGAAGGCCGCCTTGATCGCAGCGTCCGCCGTCGGGACCGTGGCCGTGGGCGGCGGCGCGACGTGGGCCATGACCGGCTCCCACCACGAGGCCGGCCTCCAGTCGAGCAGCGCCAAGGCCCCCGCCGTGGAGCGCAAGCTCCAGGACGCCGCCCCCAAGACCGCCCCGACCTGCCTCCCGGCGAACCTGCCGGCCAAGCCCGGACTGCCCAAGGTCCCGGCCGACGGGGCGAAGAAGCAGGTCGAGCAGCACCTCAAGCAGAACCCGGCCACCCAGCACCTGCCGGAGGGGCAGCTGCCGAAGACCGGCGTCCCCGGCAAGGACCTGCCGGAGGTCGGCATCCCGAACACCGAGCTCCCCGGCGCGAAGCTCCCGGACGGCAAGACCCTCCCCGCCAAGCCCGGCGTTCCGGCGAACCTGCCCACCTGCGCGCCGTCCACCGGCGACCTGCCCGGCGGCGCCCCGGCGGCCAAGCCGAACGCGCGCGTGCCCGGCGCCCCCGCCAAGCCCGCGCTGCCGGCGCTGCCCAAGCTCGACTGCAGCACGCTGAAGCCCGCCGTGAAGGTCGGCGGCCCCGTCGAGAAGACCGTCATGACCGCCAAGGGCCTGCGCTACGTGTCGGCCGTCCCCGGCTCCGCCGACCTGCGCAAGGCGCAGATCTGCGCCGTCACGCAGAAGTGGACCGGCAAGGCCGGCCAGTGGCTCACCGTCGAGACGATCAAGACGCGCGCCGGCATGACCCAGGAGCAGCTGCGCCAGGCGCTCGGCCTGCCGCAGGGCGGCACCCCGCTGACCATCGCCGGCCTGGCCGCCTGGCAGAGCCCGAACGGCAGCGGCGTGCTGCTGTTCGACCCGAACGGGACCTCGCTGTTCGTCAACGGCAGCCCCGTCCTGGCCGGCGGGACGAAGGACCTGGCCGCCGCCCTGCACAAGGCGGGCTGACACCCCGTAACGACCCAGGGCGAAACCAGTAACACCAGTAACACAACACAGGCGTGGGCGGGCGGCCTTTGGCGCGGAGGCCGCCCGTCCCCGACGGGACAAACTGCCGGAACCGCTCTAGCCGGGACGGAGCACTGTGGGGCGTCGAGACGACGAGTCGTTCGTGGAGTTCGTGGCGGCACGCGGCGATGCCCTGCTGCGCACCGCGGCACTGATGTGCGGGGCCCGGCAGGACGCCGAGGACATCCTGCAGACCGCGCTGGAGAAGGCCTACCGCCACTGGGGGCGGCTGGAGGCGGGAAGCGATCCCGAGCCGTACGTCCGCCGGATCCTGGTCAACCTGGTGATCAGCCGCTCCCGGCGGTGGAAGGTGCTCCGGGAGATCCAGATGGCGAGGCTCCCGGAGACGCCGGCCGACTCGCCGAACCATTCCGTCGAGCTGAGAGGGACCCTCATGGACGAGCTGCGCAAGCTCGGCCCGCGGCAGCGCGCGGTCCTGGTCCTGCGCTTCTGGGAGGACCTTTCGGAGGCGGAGACGGCCCAGGCTCTCGGCTGCTCGGTCGGAACGGTGAAGAGCCAGGCGTCCCGGGGGCTCGCCAGGCTCCGGGAACGCCTCGACACGAACCTGGCCCCACTGGGGAGATGAGCGATGGATCTGGAGAGTGAACTGCGGAAGGCCATGGCCGAGCAGGTGGCCGGGGCGACCGCGTCACAGTCGCTCGTCACCGACGTCAAACGCCGCCACCGCCGCCGCAAGGCCCGGCTCCACGCGGCCGCCAGCGTCGCGGCCGCGTCGGTCGCGGCCCTGGCCCTCGTGCCCACCTATCAGTCGTTCCGGGCCACACCGGCCGGAGACACCGAGACGACCCGTCCCAGCGACACCGTCTCGCCCCTCCGGCTGCCGGAGCGACCTCCCGTCTCGGGCCTCCCCGGGTCCCCGTCCCCCAAGGGGAGTCCCGAGGCGGGAGCCTCCCACAAGCCGGAGCCGCGCGGCTCGTCCGGCGACGGGCGGACCCCGGCCACGCCGGGCCCGGACGGCGTCACCGGCGTGCTGCCGGAATGGATCACGTACCTGCCCGACGGCCTGGCCGCCGTCGGCCCCTGCGAGGTCACCGGCGACGCCGACCGCAGGACCACGACCTGCGCGTGGCGCGGCGAGGGCGGCTGGGTGGAGGTCGCGCTCGTGAAGGGCGGCGGGCTGACCGGCCCGAAGGACCTGATGCGCGTGCCGGGCATCCCCGGCCGCACGTCCGTGCACGGCATGCCCGCGCTGACCGGCGACCGCCCCGACTCCTCGCGGCAGATCTCCTGGCTGGCGCGGCGCGGGGTCGGCGTCACCGTGACCGCCTCCGGCTCGGCCAAGGACCGCCTCATGCGCATCGCCGAGGGCGTGCGCCCCTGAACCCCGTTCCGGCGGGGCGTCCCACGGCGGAGAGGGGCCGTGCGCGGGACGTCCCGCCGGACTTCCCGGGACGGGAACCGGCGGAACCCGTCCCATACGAAACCGGCCCCGGGAAATGTGCACCCGGGGCCGGTTTCGTGTGCGCGGGTCCGCGCGCGGCGTGTCGTGGAGGTCAGCTCGCCTCGGACAGCAGCTTCGCGACGCGCGAGACGCCCTCGACCAGGTCGTCGTCGCCCAGCGCGTAGGAGAGCCGGAAGTAGCCCGGCGTGCCGAACGCCTCGCCCGGCACCAGCGCGACCTCGGCCTCTTCGAGGATCAGCGACGCCAGCTCCACCGACGTCTCGGGGCGCTTGCCGCGCAGCTGCTTGCCGAGCAGCGCCTTGACCGACGGGTAGGCGTAGAACGCGCCCTCCGGCTCGGGGCACACCATGCCCGGGATCTCGTTCAGCATCCGGACCATCGTCTGCCGGCGCCGGTCGAACGCCACGCGCATCTCCGCGACCGCCGACAGGTCGCCGGTCACGGCGGCGAGCGCGGCGGCCTGGGAGACGTTCGCCACGTTGGACGTCGCGTGCGACTGCAGGTTCTGGGCGGCCTTCACCACGTCGGCCGGGCCGATCAGCCAGCCGACCCGCCAGCCGGTCATCGCGTAGGTCTTGGCCACCCCGTTCAGGACGAGCGTCCGGTCGGCCAGCTCCGGCACCACCACGGGCATCGAGTGGAACTCAGCGCCGCCGTACACCAGGTGCTCGTAGATCTCGTCGGTGACGACCCACAGGCCGTGCCCGTCGGCCCAGCGCCCGATCGCCTCGATCTCGTCGCGGCTGTAGACCGCGCCCGTCGGGTTGGACGGCGAGACGAACAGCAGCACCTTCGTCCGGTCGGTGCGGGCCGCCTCCAGCTGCTCGACGCTCACCTTGTAGCCGGTGGTCTCGTCGGCGACGACGTCCACGGGCACCCCGCCCGCCAGCTTGATCGACTCGGGGTAGGTCGTCCAGTACGGCGTCGGGACGATCACCTCGTCGCCCGGGTCGAGCAGCGCCGCGAACGCCTCGTACACCGCCTGCTTGCCGCCGTTGGTCACGAGAACCTGGGAGGCCTCGACCCGGTAGCCGGAGTCGCGCTCGGTCTTCTCGGCGATCGCGGCGCGCAGCTCGGGCAGCCCGCCCGCGGGCGTGTACTTGTGGAAGCGCGGCACCCGGCACGCGGTGACCGCGGCCTCGACGATGTAGTCGGGCGTCGGGAAGTCGGGCTCGCCCGCGCCGAACCCGATGACCGGGCGGCCCGCCGCCTTCAGCGCCTTGGCCTTGGCGTCGACGGCCAGCGTGGCGGACTCGGATATCGCGGCGATGCGCTTGGAGATGCGAGGACGGTCGATGCTCATACCCCTATCGTTACAGACGTCGCACCGGGACCCGCAGCCATATATCCGGGCCGGTGGGACGGGTCCTCGCCGCGGCCTTCCGGAGGCCCCCCGATATCCGGTTCGACGCGGGCCCCTCGGGCACGTAGACTCCTCCTCCAAGTGACGTGTCGCCGGTATACGAGCCTGTCCGCACGCGGGCACCGAATCAGGCCGTAAGCTGGGACCCGGCACCCACCCGATCCTGTGGTCGGGTTTCTCCTTAGCCGGAGAAGCGAAGGGCAGTGGCTCAATTGGTAGAGCTCCGGTCTCCAAAACCGGCGGTTGGGGGTTCGAGTCCCTCCTGCCCTGCGAGGTGCGGTGCGCGCACCCGTGCCGGCCGCGCCATGGCGTCGCCGTGGCACTCCGCGGCACGGGACCGCGCGGCAACCACAGGGTGGTTGAATCACGACCTATGAGGTGAACGGCGGCAAATGGCGACTGAGACTCGCGACGAGCCCGAGGCCAAGGACGAGGGCAAGGGCAAGAAGAAGGCCCCTTCCAAGCGGACCTCGCCCGCGCTGTTCGTGCGCCAGATCATCGCCGAGCTGCGCAAGGTCATCTGGCCGACGCGGCGGGAGCTGGTCACCTACACGACCGTCTCGCTGGTGTTCGTGCTGGTCATGGTCGCGCTCGTCTCCGGCATCGACTACGGGTTGCAGAAGGGCATCTACCAGCTCTTCGGCTGACGCAGCCCGGCCCGGGCCGGGCGACGGGCCCCGCCGTACCTTCGCAAGTCCATCACCGCAGACCGAGAGAAGAGTTGACCGTGTCCGAGCCCTCACAGCCCTACGACGAGGCCGTTGAAGAGGCCCAGTCCGCTGCGGCTGCTGCGGCCGACCAGGTGGCTGAGCCCGCCGACGAGACGGCCGAGGCGGTCGTCTCCGCCGGCGACGCCGAGCCCGCGGACACGAAGCTCGAAGGCGAGGGCCCCGCGCCGGACGCGGCCGAGGGCGCCGCCGAGCTCGCCGCGCCGTCGAGGGCGAGGGCGCCGCCGAGGAGGAGGCGGACGAGGAGGAGGCCGCCGCCGAGCCGCCGGCCGACCCGTACGCCGACTTCAAGATGCAGCTGCGCCTCCAGCCGGGCGACTGGTACGTCGTGCACTCCTACGCGGGCTACGAGAACCGGGTCAAGACCAACATCGAGACCCGGACGCAGACCCTCAACATGGAGGACTACATCTTCCAGATCGAGGTCCCGCAGCACGAGGTGACCGAGATCAAGGGCGGCAAGCGCCAGAAGGTCAACGAGAAGGTCCTGCCGGGCTACATCCTCGTCCGCATGGAGCTCACCGACGAGTCGTGGGCCGCGGTCCGCAACACCCCCGGCGTCACCGGGTTCGTCGGCCTGCTGAACAAGCCGTCCCCGCTCAGCCTGGACGAGGTCGCCAACCTGCTGGCCCCCGAGCCGGAGGAGGGCGTCGCCAAGGCCGCCAAGGAGCAGGCCAAGGCCCCCGCCACCGTCGACTACGAGGTCGGCGAGTCGGTCACCGTCATGGACGGCCCGTTCGCCACCCTCCCCGCCACCGTCAACGAGATCAACGCCGAGCAGCAGAAGCTCAAGGTGCTGGTCTCCATCTTCGGTCGCGAGACGCCGGTCGAGCTCTCCTTCAACCAGGTCTCCAAGATCTGACAGGCGTCCACGGTCTCACCCGTCCCTGAGAGACGTCCGGGCCGCTCAGGCCAGGCCGTATCCTGGACGGGCCGTCCCCGCCGAGGCGCGGACGGATTCGGTACCTCGTCTCCATCGCGAGGTGATGTACCGACTGCCCCGCGCACGCGGGGATGCTCCGAAGATGGCCGCACTCGTCAAGGTGCAGTTGCAGTGCTCCCCGCGCACGCGGGGTTCGGGTTGATCGAGGTCCTAACACAGCGGTGATAGTTCCGCCCGCCGTGTTGCCCGGTGTCCGGGAGTCGGGACCACAGTGAAACGGAACACGAGGGAGAGGCATGCCTCCCAAGAAGAAAAAAGTCGCGGCTCTGGTCAAGGTCCAGTTGCAGGCCGGGCAGGCCACGCCCGCGCCGCCCGTCGGTACCGCGCTCGGTCCGCACGGCGTCAACATCATGGACTTCTGCAAGCAGTACAACGCCGCCACGGAGTCCCAGCGCGGCAACGTCATCCCCGTAGAGATCACCATCTACGAGGACCGGTCGTTCAGCTTCGTCACCAAGACCCCGCCGGCCGCGCAGCTCATCCTGAAGGCCGCGGGCGTGGAGAAGGGCAGCGGCGAGCCGCACAAGACCAAGGTCGGCTCGGTCACCCGCGACCAGATCCGTGAGATCGCCACGACCAAGATGCCCGACCTCAACGCCAAGGACCTGGACGCCGCCGAGAAGATCGTCGCCGGCACCGCGCGGTCGATGGGCATCGAGGTCAAGTAAGACGTCCCAGTGGGAGGGCCGGCGCTGGCCCCTACCACGAGTTCCGTCTGGAGGAACGCACATGAAGCGCAGCAAGGGCTACCGCGCCGCGGCGGAGAAGATCGACCGGGAGCGGCTGTACAGCCCGGTCGAGGCCGTGAAGCTGGCCAAGGAGACCGCGGTCACCAAGTTCGACGCGACCGTCGAGGTCGCCATGCGGCTGGGCGTCGACCCGCGCAAGGCCGACCAGATGGTCCGCGGCACGGTCAACCTGCCGCACGGCACCGGCAAGACCGCCCGCGTGCTCGTCTTCGCCGTCGGCGCCAAGGCGCAGGAGGCCGAGGCGGCGGGCGCCGACCTGGTCGGCTCGGACGACCTGATCGAGCGGATCCAGGGCGGCTTCCTGGACTTCGACGCCGTGGTCGCGACCCCGGACCAGATGGGCAAGGTCGGCCGGCTCGGCCGGGTGCTCGGTCCGCGCGGCCTGATGCCGAACCCGAAGACCGGCACGGTCACGATGGACGTGTCCAAGGCCGTGTCCGACATCAAGGGCGGCAAGATCGAGTTCCGGGTCGACCGGCACGCGAACCTGCACTTCATCATCGGCAAGGCGTCCTTCGACGAGCGCCAGCTGGTGGAGAACTACGCCGCCGCGGTCGACGAGATCCAGCGTCTCAAGCCGTCCGCCGCGAAGGGCCGGTACGTCAAGAAGGCGGCGCTGACCACGTCGATGGGCCCGAGCATCCCGGTGGACCCGAACGCGGTCCGCAACCTGACGGCCGAGCTCGAAGAGGCCTGATCGAGCCCGGCGTCGAACGCCGTCGAACAGGGCGTCCCCACCACGGGGGGCGCCCTGTTCGCTTTTTCCACAGGCTGTGGATGGTCGGGCCGCCTTCCTCAGGTCGCGCTCAGCGGGACGCGGCCGGCCCCGCGCACCGGTCCGCCGCTAGATTCGGCGCCCGGATCGTCGTCGGCGAAGGGGATGCGATGGGCGGGACGCTGCGCCGGGACGTCCACCGGCTGTACGACGTGCTCGACGCGGCCGCGGAGGACGCCCCCGAGGCCCCTGCCCTGTCGGTCGACGGCACGACCTGGACGTTCCGCGAGCTGCGCGCCCGGACGGACGCGCTGAGCGCCCACCTGTCCGCGCGGTGCTCGCCGGGGGCGCGGGTGGCGCTGCTCGCGCACAACCGGCTGGAGTACGTGGCGGCCTACTACGGGGTTCCGCGCGAAGGCAGGATCCTGGTGCCGCTCAACCAGAGGCTGCATCCGCGCGAATGGGCCGACCAGGTCGTCCGCTGCGGTGCCGAGCTCGTCATCGGTGAGCCGGACCTGCTGGAGAGACTCGCCCGCGAGGGAGGACTTCCCGCAGTGCGTCCGCCGCTCGTGGACGTCGCCGGCCTGCCGTGGGACGGCCCGGCCCCTCCGCGGGAGGACGGCCGCGACCCGGCCGAGGTCGCCTGGCTGATGTTCACCAGCGGCACGACCGGCAGGCCGAAGGGCGTGCGGCTCACCCACAGGAGCCTGCTGGCGGGGATGGCGGTCACGGCGTCGGGCCGTCCCGTGTCGCCGGACGACGTGTTCTGCACGCCGTTCCCCCTGTGCCATGTGGCGGGCTACCAGGTCGTCCTGCACCACCTGTTCCGGCGGCACGCCGTCGTGCTGCGCCGGTTCGGTCCGGCCGCCCTCGTGGACGCGGCGCGCCGGCACGGCGTCACGAACCTGTCGCTCGCCCCGACGATGCTGGAGGACCTGCTCGCCCACCTGGACGGGGACCCGGCGGCGCTGGAGGCGCTGCGGGCCACCGTCCGGGTGATCGCGTACGGGTCGGCGCCGATGCCGGTGCCGCTGCTGCGCCGCGCGGGCGCGGCGCTCGGCTGCGACCTGAACCAGGGGTACGGCATGACCGAGCTGTCGGGCAACGCGACGTTCCTTTCCCCGGCGGACCACCGCGCGGCGGTGGCGGGCAGGCCGGAGCTGGCGGCGTCGGCGGGCCGTCCGGGCGACGGCGCGGAGATCGCGGTGATCGGCGAGGGCGGGGCGCCGCTGCCGCCGGGCGCGCTGGGCGAGGTGGTCGTCCGGGGAGCGCAGGTGGCGGACGGGTACTGGGACGATCCCGAGGCGACCGCCGAGGCGTTCGCGGGCGGCTGGTTCCGGACCGGTGACGCGGGCCGTGTCGACGCGGACGGCTACCTGTACCTCGCCGACCGGCTCAAGGACGTGATCATCACGGGCGGGGAGAACGTCTCGTCGCGCGAGGTCGAGGACGTCCTGCGCACGGTCCCGGGGGTGGGGGAGGTCGCGGTGGTGGGGCTGCCCGATCCGCGCTGGGGCCAGTCGGTGTGCGCGGTGATCGTGCCGGACGGCGTCCGGCCGCGGGAGGAGGACCTGACGGCGGCGTGCCGCGCCCGGCTCGCCGGTTTCAAGACGCCGCGGCGCGTCGAGTTCGTGACGGCGCTCCCGCGCACCGGGACCGGCAAGGTCCGCAAGGCCGCCCTCCGCGCCGAGCTGACAGATCGCCCCGAAATCCCCTGAATCGGCGGATACACGTCTCGCAGTCCAGAACCGGACAATCTGGTATCCGATTGTTTTGTTACCGGCGAGGAACCTGGTGTTGAATTGCCGCGTGAAGCGTCGTACCGATCGGGCCATCGCCATCTCCGCCGTGACCGCGGTGGCCGTCGTGCCCACGGCGATCCTGATGGTGGTGAAGATCGGGGGCGACTCGCCGAAGGACGCGGGGGTGCTGCCCCCCTCCGCGGCGATGGCCCAGCGTGACCCGGCCAACCCCAACGGCGCCGCGTCCGCCACGGTCTCCCCGGGCACGCCCGGCGCGCCCGGAGCCGCCCCGGGCGCGAGCGCGCGTCCCGGCACGCGCACCCCCGGAAACGGGGGCGCCGCGCACAACCTGCCGACGGCGCCGCCCCAGCCCGGTCCCAGCCTGCACTCCTTCACCCGCAAGACGGACCTGAAGGTGACGGTGGGCTCGGACGGCGACTACCAGCACGCCGTCGAGACGGCCACGTTCACGCTGTGGCCGAAGTTCTCGATGAGCGCCACCGGCGTCACGCGGACGATGAAGGGCGGCGAGCTGTCCAAGGTCACCCAGAAGGTGATCGTCCAGGGGAGCACGCTCAAGGGCTACGACGGGCAGAAGTGGACGCGGTCCACGCTGTCCCCGGCGCAGCTGGGCGGCCTGCGGAGCGGCTCCGACCCCCGGCAGTTCACCTTCATGATCGGGACGCTGCCCGGCATGACGGCGAGCGAGCCGGACGCCGCCGGGCTGACGCGCTTCACCGCGCAGACGCTCATGGGCGGCGTGTACGCCCTGCTGCCGCAGGACGCGGTGGCGGCGTTCCGCAAGTGGGTGCCGGACGACACCGGATGCGGGCTCGACCTGCTGGCCGACAGCGAGGCCCGGCCGACCTCGATCAGCCTCAGCGGGCAGGCGCCCGGCGCGGGGCTGGCCGGGTCGATGACCTTCGGCGCCTACCGCTGACGCGGCTCCGGGACGCCGGACACCCCTGACGTCGGGTCAGGGGAAGGGCTACGCCGTTGGTCGTACCGGGCGGGGGCCCATTCGTACTACCGGGGGATGCCCTTCCGTTAACGCCCGAAGAGACTGGGAACACCAGCAGGGCGACAAGGGAGGCTCAACCCTAATGAACCGACGACTCGTGGTGGCGGCCGGCGGCACCGCAGTGGGTGCCGCGCTCCTCCTCTCCGGATGCAACGGGGACGGGACGGAGAACACCGGCAACATGAAGCTCAGCGCGAACCAGGCGCTGCTGAAGGCGTCCGAGAAGACCGGCAAGGCCGACACGTTCAAGGCCGACCTGACGGTGACGGGCACCGGCGGCGGCGACGGGAAGGTCCACGCCAACGGGCAGTTCCGGCTGCGCCCGTCGCTGGAGTTCAGCGCGAAGCTGGACGACTTCAGCCAGAACGGGCAGAGCGTGCCGGGCGCCAAGGGCCAGGCCGTCTTCACCGGCAACACGCTGTACGCGAAGGTCCCGCAGCTCGCGCAGTTCGTCAGCGGCGGCAAGCCGTGGGTGAAGATCGACGTGAACCAGATGGCGCAGCGGACCGGCTTCGACGTCCGGGGCCTGGTCGACCAGGTGCAGAAGGTGGACCCGGCCGAGCAGACGAAGATGTTCACCGGCTCCAAGGACGCCCGCAGGGTCGGAACCGAGACGGTCGACGGGGTCAAGACGACCCACTACGCCGGGACGGTCACCGTCGAGGACGCGCTGAACCGGCTCGACGCGCAGGCCCGCGCGAAGGTCCAGCAGTGGCTGCCGAAGGACCGCGCCAACGGCAAGATCAACTTCGACCTGTGGACCGACGGCGACAACCTGCCGCGCAAGCTCGTCTCCAAGGCGACCGGCTCGAAGGGCGAGAACGGGTCGGTGACCGTCCTCTACAGCGACTACGGCAAGTCGTTCAGGGTGAACACGCCTCCGTCCGACCAGGTGGGGCAGCTGTCCCTCCCGGCCGCCCTCGGCGGCAACTGAGAACGGTGAACCGCAGCGGGGTCATTTGCGTCTGATGTACCGTTCGGCCCTACCCCTCGGGTGCCAAGGAGAGCAAGGAGACCCCCCTGATGATCCGTCGTTTCGCGGCAGGCACGGCGCTGGCCACCGGCCTCGCCCTCTCGCTGACCGGCTGCCTCGGCGAGGCCGGGAAGACGGTGGACGACGCCGGCAAGGGGCTCCGGCTGTCCGCCGCGCAGGTCCTCGGCAAGGCCGCCGAGAAGACCGGCCAGATCGACTCGTTCCAGGCCGACCTGACGATGAAGTCGACCGGCTCGTCGACGGGCGACATGACGATGAGCGGCACGATGCAGTACCGCACGAAGCCCGACCTGGCCTACAGCATGAACTTCGGGCAGATGACGGTCGCGGGCAAGCCGACGGGCGGCATGGAGCAGCGGCTCGTCGGCCGGACCATGTACATGAAGATGCCGATGCTGTCCCAGCTCGGCGGCGGGACCAAGCCCTGGATCAAGATCTCGCTGGACGAGCTGGGCGCCAAGTCCGGGATGAACATCGACGAGCTGCTCCGGCAGTCCCGGCAGATGGACCCGGTGCAGAACACCAAGATGCTGACGGCGTCCAAGGACGCGCGCGAGGTCGGCAAGGAGACCATCGACGGCGTCCAGACGACCCACTACACCGGCACGTACCGGATGGAGGACGCGGTCGCCAAGCTCTCCCCGGAGACGCAGGAGGCCTACCGCAAGAGCCTCGGCACGACCGGCCTCCAGGCCATGAACTTCGACCTGTGGGTGGACGGCCAGCAGCTGCCGCGCCAGATGACGATGAGGTCGACGCAGTCGACCACCGGCGACATGACCATGACGATGAAGTACCGCGACTACGGCAAGCCGGTGCAGGTCACCGAGCCGCCGGCGAGCGAGGTCACGGACTTCGGCGAGATCATGGGCCGGCTCGGCGGCGGCGGCCTGCCCGGCGGATCCTGATCCTGGCCTGAGCACGACCGAGGGACCGCGCCCCGCCCGGGGCGCGGTCCCTCGCTCTGTTCCGCTGATTTGGTGTCCTTAGTCAGGGCACGTATGCTGTCCGATGCCGAAGACCGCCGGTCGTCACCTCCCGCGAGGTGACCGAAGGACCCGACTCAGTTCGGGCGGCCTGCGTAGGTGAGACGAGAGCTTCCCGCATGGCCTCCGTGCCGTGCCTGGACGCCCCGTGCGCCTGCGCCGGGGCGTTTTTTGGTGGATCGGCGCCCCAGTTCGTCCGCGGACTGCGGCGTGGATCGGACCACCCAGGTAATCGGAAGGAGGGCTATGGCCAAGGCCCACAAGGACGCGGCGATCGCCGAGCTCAAGGACGAGTTCGAGAGCTCCAACGGCGCCGTGCTGACCGAGTACCGCGGGCTTTCCGTCGCGCAGGTCAAGGAGCTGCGCGACAACCTCGGCGAGACCGCGCGGTTCCGCGTGGTGAAGAACACGCTGACCAAGCGCGCCGCGAACGAGGCCGGTGTCGACGAGCAGTTCCGTGAGCTGCTCGAAGGCCCGTCGGCCATCGCGTTCGTCCGCGGCGACGTCGTCGAGGCCGCCAAGGGCCTGCGCGACTTCGCCAAGGCGAACCCGATGCTGGTGATCAAGGGCGGTTTCATCGACGGTCAGTCGATGGACGCGGCCCAGATCACCAAGCTGGCGGACCTCGAGTCGCGCGAGGTGCTCCTCGCGAAGCTGGCCGGTGCGATGAAGGGCTCGATGGCCAACGCCGCCGCGCTGTTCAACGCGCTGCCGACGCAGGCCGCCCAGCTCGCCGAGGCGCTGCGCGCCAAGCGCGAGGCCGAGGGCGAGACCGCCGAGGCACCCGCCGCCGAGGCGTCCGCCGAGTAGGCAACCCGCGGTTCCCGTACCACCCCAGATCACAAGCCATAGCGGAGGAATCATCATGGCGAAGCTCAGCACCGACGACCTGCTCGACGCCTTCAAGGAGATGACCCTTCTCGAGCTCTCCGAGTTCGTGAAGCAGTTCGAAGAGGTCTTCGACGTCAAGGCCGCCGCCCCCGTCGCGGCCGTCGTCCCGGGCCAGGGCGGCCCGGTCGGCGGCGCCGAGGAGGCCCCGGCGCAGGACGAGTTCGACGTCATCCTCGAGGGTGCCGGCGACAAGAAGATCCAGGTCATCAAGGAGGTGCGCGCCCTGACGAGCCTCGGCCTCAAGGAGGCCAAGGACCTGGTCGACGGCGCGCCGAAGCCGCTGCTGGAGAAGGTCAACAAGGAGACGGCCGACAAGGCCAAGGAGGCCCTGGAGAAGGCCGGCGCCTCGGTCACCGTCAAGTAACGACGCTCCAGAGCTCCGGAGCCCGCGCGGCTCCACCGCTCTCCAGGAGGCGGTCACCCCGATGGGGTGGCCGCCTCCTTTCGTTGCCCGGGTGTGCTCGCGGGCCGGTCGCGCCCCGGCGGGCGGCCGGTGGACGGCCTTGTCGCGGAACGTGGACCGGCGATGCCAGGAAGGTCCGTTTTCTGTGCTGAGGTGACAAACACCTGCGGGAAACCGTGTGTCCCGGCGGGTTGTGCGGCTTCCCGCGCGCGGCGTAGCGTCCCGTCTGACGCGGTGGCCACACCCGGCCGCTCGCGTCCCCGCAGTGCGGCGGGCCGCAGGATCGCGGCCGTCCCCGGCACCCCGGTCTTGAGGCTCCGGTTCTTGGACCACTAGTCTCATAGACGCCGTAAGTAACGATTGTCTTACAACGTCGCATTTGGCCGCTGATCTGGGTCGGAACCCCTTCCATTTGGACGGGGGGCCGCTACGGTAGTGGCACCCGTCACGGCTACCGGACGGTAGCAATGCGGCGGACACGCGGTGTGACGACGGAACGCGGCGTGGAGACAGAACGCGGTGTGACGACAGAAAGAGCCTGAGTGCTACTCGCTCATTGGTTCGGGATTCCCCCGGCCTGGACGAAAGGTGACGAGTGGGCGTCGAGATCAGAGTCGAGGGCCTGACGAAGTCCTTCGGCCGCCAGGTGATCTGGCAGGACGTGTCGCTGACCATTCCCGCAGGTGAGATCTCCGTTCTCCTGGGTCCGTCCGGCACCGGAAAGTCGGTCTTCCTGAAGTCCCTCGTGGGGCTGCTCAAGCCCGACCGCGGGCACATCTGGATCGGCGACAGGGACCTGCCCTACCTGCCCGAGTCGCAGCTGTACGACACCCGGAAGCTGTTCGGCGTCCTGTTCCAGGACGGCGCCCTGTTCGGCTCCATGAACCTGTTCGACAACATCGCCTTCCCGCTCCGCGAGCACACCAAGAAGTCCGAGTCCGAGATCAAGCGCATCGTCATGGAGAAGATGGACCTGGTCGGTCTTCTCGGCGCCGAGCACAAGCTTCCCGGCGAGATCTCCGGTGGCATGAAGAAGCGCGCCGGCCTGGCCCGCGCGCTCGTCCTGGACCCCGAGATCCTGCTGGTGGACGAGCCGGACTCCGGCCTCGACCCGGTCCGCACCGCGTTCCTCAACCAGGTGTTCATCGACCTCAACGCGCAGATCGGCGCGACGTTCCTGATCGTCACCCACGACATCAACACCGCCCGCACCCTCCCGGACAACATCGGCCTGCTGTACCAGCGGCACCTGGCGATGTTCGGGCCGCGGGAGATGCTGCTGTCCAGCGAGGAGCCGGTCGTCCGGCAGTTCCTCAACGCCAGCAAGATCGGCCCGATCGGCATGTCCGAGGAGAAGGACGAGTCCGAGCTGGAGGCCGAGGCGAAGATGGGCCACGACCCCGGCAAGCTGCCGCCGATCCCGCCGCAGCAGATGCCGAGCAACGGGCTGATCCGCGCCGGCATGCACGCGCCCGGCGCGTGGTGCGCGGCGCACGGCGTCACGCCGCCGCCCGGCTCGTTCGTCGACGACCTCGGCCGCAACTGGGTGGAGGAGTGGCCCCGGTACGTGGCGTCCATGACGCCCGTCGGCACTCCCGCCGGCGGCGCGCACGGGGCGCCCGGCGGCATGCCGCCCGCCGGTCCGCCGCCCGGCGGACCCGGGGGAGGGTTCCCCGGCACCCCGCCGCCCGGCCGGCCGGGAGCGGGGGGTCATGCACGAGTCGCAGTTCGAGCATCTGCCGGAAGGCCTCGGCCGTCTGGTCGTCGACCTCGTCCTCCTCGGCGAGCTCGTCCAGCCGGGCCAGGGCCGCC
>NZ_JBEZJP010000118.1:0-20183 GCF_040653175.1 Actinomadura sp. NPDC048032 | reverse complement strand
CCGTGCGGGTGACGAGCGGCTCCATCGGCCCGAGTTCGTGCGCGACGAGGACGACCGTGCGCCCAGCGCGTGCCAGTTCGTCCAGCGCCGGACGCGGCATTGGCGAGAATGCGGCACGACCATTCACGAGGACCGAGGTATCGGGTTATCGGGTTGCCGGAACGCTCGAACCCCGTACGGTCACTTCTGCGTGGCTCAGCCGCGTGAGCGGTTCCCGAAGCCGCGTCGTCCCGGTTCGACCGGGGCGAGGACAAACGAAAAGGAGTGATCGCGTGTTGCGCGAAGACCAGAAACTGGGGTGGCGGACGCTGTCGCGTCCGGGTGCTCTTCCCCTCATCTCCCCCGTGGAGGTGCCGGCGGACCAGCGGCAGTCGTTCGAGTTCGCCCCCGGGCGGGTGTTCGTGAGGGGTCTGCAGGACCTGCCGCGAAAGCCGTACGGGAAGCCGGCGCGCTCGATGCAGGCCAAGGCCGACCGCTGGCTGACCTGGATGGGGGCGCAGGCCCTCGCCGGGGACGCCGCCCTCTGCCACCACCTGGGAAACGAGGTCCGGGTCTTCACCGAGATCTCCCAGCGTGGCCGTACCGGGTACTGGGCTCTCGCCGGTGACCTGCCCAAACGGGTGGTCAGCACCGACAAGCACGCCGAGCCCGAGACGATCCCGCTGTCCGAGATCGACAAGGTCGTGATCAAGTCCGGGCCGTGCCTGGTCAGTGGGCGGGGACTCACCCTGCACACCGCCGACGGGCCGTTCGAGCTGGTCCTCAGCAAGGCCACGACCGACGAACTGGCCTCCGACGTCCACGGTTTCGAGTGGACGCAGGGACCGACGCTGTACGAGATCGAGAGCACCGCACGCCAGGCCAGTGCGATCGGCCTGATCGTTCTCAGCCTCCTGTCCGCCAACCCCGGGCTGGAGATCGAGATCGTGCTCAACATCCCGAACACCGGGTACGACCTGTACTTCCTGCCGGGAGCGCGGAAGGGGCACATCCCGAACGGGCTGTACCTCGACCTGATCTCCCTGTGGGACGGTCGGACCAGCGTCGTCGAGGGCCTGTTCCGCGAGAACCTCGTCAACGTGCTCCGCGGTGAGACCTCCGCTGAGCAGCGGTCCCGTCTCAAGGTCCTGCCGTACGAGGAGGACCTCGACATCGTCCGGAACCTGCTCCGCGAGGAGCTGGAGTCCGGGCGACGCGTTCCGGCGCTGGAGACGCTGTTCGACGAGCAGATCCGGCACGGGGACGAGACCTGGCGGGCGATGGGGAGCACCGGTCGCCCGGGGGACGTGCACGCCGGCGCGAGCTGGGGTTACGTGCACGCCGTCCTCAAGCACTCGATGTCCAAGGACCCGGCCGGCGAGCGTGTTCTGCTGATCGGGGTCGAGAACGCGAGTGAGGGGCGGATCAAGGCCGAGGCCGACAAGATGGCCAAGGCCATCGTCGGCGGCGGCTCCGAGCTGAGCGCCGCCTACCCGGGGCTGACCTTCGACAACGTGACGATCCACCCGTACGAGGGGATCCACGCGGAGACGGAGGGCGATCCCGGGTCGGGCGCGAGGCTCACCGCGCTGTACTACAACGACCCCGGAATGCTCGGGGTCATGCCCGACGGGCAGCAGATCTACATCCCGGATCTGCTGGCCAGGTGACACCCGATGACCGTGCGCAAGTGACGGTCGGCGGGTAAGCACACCGGTGCCCCGGTGGGGACGGCTGACGCCGTTCCCACCGGGGCACTCCGTTTTTCCGGCCGCGTGGTCGGCTTCCCGTGGGGGCGGTTGCCGTTCCCCGTCCGCTTCACACGGTCGTCATTGCCTGCCGAGTCCTCGGGACCGGCAGATCCCCGTCTCAACGGAAAGCGAGAACAGAAATGTCCAACACCGAATCAACCTGGGCACGTAGGGCCCGGGTCCTGCTGGCCGCACTGGCGTGGGTCTTCGTCGCGGCTACCGTGCTCCACGTCCCCACGGGGCGGACCCTCCAGGGCGTGCACATCGCCTTCAGCGTGATCACGGCGGCGACCGGCGTCACCGCCCTGCTCTTCCTGCTGGCGCTGCGCCTCCCGTGGCTCCGCGAGCGCGCGGACGTCCCGCGGGTCAAGGAGATCGAACTCCTCGCGAGCTGGACGAACTACCGCAAGGAGATCCTCCGTCTCGCGTTCTACCCCACCGTGGCCGTCTTCCTGCTGCTGTGGGCGTTCGACGCGACGACCGTTCCGTTCATCGTCTGCGTGATCCTGCTCTACATCGGGACCGCGCAGACGGTCCAGTCCCTGCGCCGGACGTGGCGCGGGTCCCACCACCCCGTGCTCGGCGCGGCGATCGGGGGCCTCTTCACCGCCTCCTTCAGCCCGACGGGCCTGGGCGCCATGGCCCTGACCACGTTCCCGACCTGGCAGGTCGTCATCCCCTGCGCCATCGCGGGGGTCGCCACGTTCGCCGCCACGATGATCACCCTCTGGGCGGTCCCCGCGGCGGAGGACTGACCGCGCGCTGCGAGGCGCACCCAGTGAGCCGGGCGGGGAGGAGCCGTTCTCCCCGCCCGTCTTCGCTCACCGCCGGCTCCCGGCCAGCCGCGGGGCGGGAACAGCGGACGGTCGGGAGGGACGACCGATGACGAGTGGGATGCGATGAGAAGCGATCAGCCGGACTACTACGAACTCCTCGGCGTGGAGCGGACAGCGACGCCGGAGGAGATCACGCGGGCGTACCGCAGGGCGATGCGCGCCGTGCATCCCGACGCCAGCGGCACCTCCGGCCTGTTCCGGCTGGTCAAGACGGCATACGACACGTTGAAGGACCCGGCGTCCCGGGCCGCGTACGACGCTCGCGGCCGGACGACCCCGCCCGAGCCGCCTCCCTCCCGGCCGGAACCCGACCCGGCCCCCGATCCCGAGCCGCGGCCGGGGCCAGGTCCGAGGCCGGGGCCGGAGAGCGGGGGACGGCGGGAAGGCGCGGGATCCGGAGGCCCTTCCGGCACCCCGCCGTCCGGTCCCTCCTTCACGAAGCCGCAGGCGCCCCCGCCCGGTTCCGCCCCGCGCGTCCGCCCCCGGTTCGGCTCCCACTGGTACCGGGTGGCGGCCGTCGCCGCATGGACGGTGGTGTTCCTGGTCGCGGTGTTCGCGCTGTGGCCCGCGGCGCTTCCGCTCGGCTTCCTCCTCCTGGTGGCCTTCCCCGTGGTCGCCATGCCGCTCATCGCGCTGGAGCCCACGCTGCGGTCCCTGTCCTGGCTCTGGGCCGTGTGCGTGCTGACGTTCGCCGGGGGCGCCGTGCTCGCCGCCGCCGAGACGAAGGGCGGCGCCTTCTGGACGCTCTGCGGCGTGCTGCTGGGGCTCGCCATGGGGGGCGCGGGACTGGCCGCGGCGCCGCACCTCGTCCGGAAGGGCCGCGAGCTGGACCGGCTGATCGCCCCCGAGTCGCTCGACTACCAGATCTTCAACGTGCCCGGGGCGGGGCTCGACCACGACCTCTCCCGGCAGGTCGTGGCGCGGGAGAGCGCCGCCGGGCTGGAGCGGCTCGCCCGGCTCGACGGGGTCCGGATCGTGCACGCGCTCACGGCGCCGCGGCCGTCCGGGCAGGCCGCGCACTATGTCGAGCACGTCGTGCTGCGGGGCGACCGGCTCGCCGTCGTCATGGCCCGCCGCTGGCCCGCCGGGGCCTACGCCTGGACGGGCAAGGGCGCGCTCACGGCCATCGGGCGCCCGTTCCCCGGCGGCGACACCGGCATCGGCGCCGCGGTGAAGGAGATCCGCAAGGTGGTGCCGCGCCGCGTGCGGGTGCGCGGGTTCGTCGCCGTGCTTCCGGACGACCCCGTGCGGTCGTCCCAGGCACGGTTCCCCGAGCCCGAGTACGGCGACCTGCTCGCGGGCTCCCTGGAGCAGGTCAGCGAGCGGATCGCGGCCTGGCTCGGGGAGAGCGACCCGGTCGTCGACCGGCGCGTGCTCGCCGCGCTGCTGCCCCACCTCCGCCGCCCCTGAGCGGTCCCGCCTCCGCCGTCCCGGCAAGCCGGGCTTCAGCAGATCGGAGCGCGGCCTCCGTCGGCGCAGAGCCGCTCGACGGCCTCCGACACCGTGCGGACCGGCACGACCCGCAGGCGGGTGCCCTCGGCCGCCGCGACCGCGGCGGACCGCTGCCAGATCGGCACGAGCAACACGTCCATGCGCGCCTCGACCGCCGCGCGCACCTTCTCGGGGACGTCGCCGACGCCGGTCACGGTCCCGCCGAGTCCGATCGCGCCAGTCCCGGCGACGCGGCGCCCGCCGGTCAGGTCGCCCGGGGTGAGCGCGTCGAGGCGGGCCAGCGCCAGGATGAGGCCCGCCGACGGCCCCTCCACCGGGCCGAGGGGGTAGGCGGTGACCGAGACGGTGGGGCCTGCCACCGTCCCGGCAAGCCGGCCGACGGGAATCCGCCGGACCTCGGCGCTCCCCCACGCATCGCCGGACAGATGCGGGACGACGAGCACGTGCACGGTCGCGCGCCCGGCGACCGCCGTCTCCAGGTCGGCCGGTGCGCGCAGCGGGGTCAGACCGTTGGCCGTGCCCGCCGCCAGGAGGACGTCGCCGGGACCCAGGCCGCTTCCGGCGGCCGCACCGCCGACCGCGCTCACCTGCAGGCCGGCGGCGCTCACCGGTGCCCGCCCGGCGGCGAGCTGGGCGGCGACCAGCGCGGCATGCGTCTGCGCGGTGCTCATCGCGTCGGCGCCCGGCGCCGGAGCGGCGCCGGCGCCGCGGCCCGGCCCCGCGTCCCGGACCAGGCGTTCCCCGGTGAGTTCGGCCTTCCCCCACTGGAACCAGTTGCTGCGCTGCACGCGGGCCGTCAGGACCGACCAGGACCCGCCCTCCGGGCGGCCGACCTGGATCGCCGGCCCGGGACCGACCCGGTTGTACGGCGAACCGCTCATCCCGAAGACGCTCAGGACGACGACGGCCGCGACCACGCCGTACAGCACACGGCGCCCTGCCGGCACCTCGGCCTGTTTCCTGCCACTCCGGATGGCTGTCGCACCCCCGTTATCATGGCGCCATGGCGCGGATCCTGGTGGTAGATGACGATGCGCGTCTCGTGAAGCTCGTGTCGGGACTGCTGCGCAAGCGCCACTACCAGGTCGAGTCGGTGGCCAACGGCGAACTGGCCCGGCTGGCGCTGCGCCGGGGGGACATCGACCTCGCACTGCTGGACATCAACCTCCCCGACATCGACGGGCTGTCCCTGATCGACCAGCTGCGCGACCAGGGGAACACCACGCCGATCATCCTGCTGACCGCCCGCTCCGAGCCGCACGAGCAGGCGCTCGGGCTGCGGCTGGGCGCGGACGACTACGTCGTCAAGCCCTTCCACCCGGAAGTGCTCATCGCCCGGATCCAGGCGCTGCTCCGGCGCAGCGCGGGCACCATCGCCCGGCACGCCGGCGAGACCCGCGGCGACCTCCTCGACATCCCGCCGGTCCGGGTCGACTTCACCGCCCGGCAGGTGTTCCGGGAGGGCGCTGAGGTGCGGCTGGCCCCCATGGAGTACGCCGTCCTGGAGTTCCTGGCGGTGAACCGCGGCCGGGCGGTCTCGAAGGAGGAGATCATGCTGCACGTGTGGGGCACCGACCGGGGCGTCTCCCGGACGCTGGCCGAGCACGTGTCCCGGCTGCGCCGCAAGCTCGGCGACGGCGTGATCGTGACCCGGACGGGATTCGGGTACCTCATTCCGGCGGCTCCTGAGGATTCCGCAGCCACAGCTCGGTGACCAGGACGTTCTGCGCTTCGAGCCGGCACCACATCTGGTCGCCGTCGGACTGCATGGTGGCCCGCCACCGGGCCAGCCCCAGCTGATCGCCGACACCGCTGGTCACGCGGGCCGGCCACGGCAGCCCGATCCGGGCCCGCATCGACTCCAGGTCCGACCGGGTCAGGTGCCGGGCGACCGAGCGCACCGTGTGGACGATGAAGTCGCCCTGGTCGCGGGCCGAGACCTGCTGGTGGGCGAGCGCGCCCAGCAGGGCGGAGTGGGTCCGGACGGTGTCGGCCACGATCCGGTCCGCCTTCTCGCCGGGCGAGCACGCCTCCTCCAGGTCGGTGAGCAGCCGGGCGAGCCCGTCGATCGCCGAGCCGAGCAGCTTCGCGTCCTCGTCCCGGTTCCCGGAGACCGTCTCGCCGAGCAGCCCCGCGGTGACCGAGGCGATGGTGAGCTCGCCCGCCATCCGGTGGGCGAACCCCCGGGTGAACCGGTCGTGCCACAGCTCCGGCGGCGTCTCCCCGTCGTGCCCGATGATCACCGCGGACGCCGGGGTCAGCGGGATCGCGGTGAGCGAGCCGCTGGTGAAGACCGACCGCCAGGTCAGCGCCTGGCCGGCCGCGACGAGCGTCTCCCGGTCCAGGGTCCCCCCGGCCGGGCCGCTCAGATCCTCTACGCCGCAGGGCGGGACCCCCGCCCGGGCGTGCACGACCACCGGGACCACGGCGGTCGCCTCAGCCCTTCTCCGCGGCGGCCTTGTCGGCCACGAGCTGGTCGAGCGCCTCGCGAAGGTCGGTGCCGGTCTTGACGACCCGCACGTAGTGGCCGGTCAGCCGCCCGGCGAGCTGGGCGTTCAGGCCGCCCTCGCCGATGCCGCCGGAGAGCTGGTGCTCCTCGACGGCGACGATCGCGTTCCCGCGCTCGGCGAGCGCGTCGGTGACCTGCACCGGGTTCATGGCGTTCACCAGGAAGGCGGCCGGGTCCTTGGCGTACTCGATGATCTCCAGGCGCTCCCTTCCGTAGCCGTGGTTCAGCAGGTTCTGGGCGCCCTTCAGCCGGCTCGCGCCGCGGCCGATGCAGGCTCCCCGCGCGTCGACGCCGGTGACGGTGGGCGCCACGGCGATCTTCGTCTTGGTCCCGGCGACCCGGGCGATGGCCTTGATGACGACCTTGCCGTTGAGCAGTTCGTCGACGAACCCCGCCAGCAGGCGCTCGACGAGCTCGGGCGCCGTGACCGAGAGCATGAGCCGCTCGGAGCCCGGGTCCGCGCCGGCGGTGACGCCGACGACCAGCGCGATGACCTTGCTGCCCGCCGCCAGTTCGGGCGGGGCGGCCCCCTCGGGCAGGTCGAAGGCGTCGGCGCGCGGCAGCAGGGCGTCGCGGGCCTCCCCGGTCGCGACGTCATAGACGGCGCAGCGGAACCCGTCCGGGCCGCTCGACCTGATGTGTGCGGTCACCGTCGTCCCGACGAGCGGGGATTCGAGACCGAGATCGCTGAGGATCGTTTGCACCGTCGTTCTTCCTTTCGTTGGCAGACGAGGCCCGTGGCCTCGCCCGTTCCTACCGCAGCCTAAGCGCCTGCCCCCTGCCCTCTAGAGTCCGTCGGTTCCGGAATCCGCAACCCGACGCGGGGAACTGGTTCGGCGTTCCCGCTGCCGGCACACCGCGTGTACACCAAACGACCATCAGCGGGGCAACAGCTGATCCATAGAAGGTCAATTTTCTGTCAACGAACTTGTCGGGGCGATCCCTCTCCGGACTGTCGCGCGCCTCCCCGCGATGCGCTCAACTGCGATCTTCCGCCGGCGCCCGGCCGAGCGTGCGTTTTCAGCGGCCGAGCAAGTGTCTCGCGACCGTCCGAACGGCCTGCGAACGTATCAACGATCTGTTTCAGTTCCGACCGTTCCCGGTCCGTTCGGCATCGAACGTGCATAGCTACAACTCCAGCCTCGCATTCCCGACTAGCCGAGGGAGACGGATGGACAGCGAGCAGCCAGGGCGTGGTGAGCGCCCCACCGCCGACGAGTTCCGTACCCGCAACGACGAGCTCTTCGCCCGTCGCCACGAACTTCAGGAGCGCCTCGCCGCGCTGCGTGCGCGGGCCGACTCCGGCGAGATCGACATGCTCTCGGAACTGGTGCTGCGGCGGGTCGAGCGTGAGTTCGACGACCTCACGCTGGAAATCATGATCGCGAACTTCGGCCTCGTGCGCCGGTACGTCACGATGTTCACGTCGAAGTCCAGCGAGCACATCGAGGACTTCGAGAGCGCCGGCAAGGTCGGGCTCCTCTGGGCGATCGCCTCCTACGACCCCAACCGCGGCCCCTTCGCCAGCTGGGCGTTCAAGCCCATCCAGCGGGAGGTGCTGCGCGCGGTGCGGGACGCCGACCACCCCAACCTCAATCCCGGGGACTTCGAGAAGCGCCCGGCCATCCTGGCCGCCGAGCGGGCGTTCCTGGAGGAGGCCGGGCCGGACGCCCCGCTCGACCACGCCGACATCGCCCGCCGCGCGGGCGTGACCGAGGCCCAGGTGCGCCGCGTGCTCGACGCCCCCCGGCTGGACAGCCTGCACACGGTCGCGGGCGGTCCGGGCGAGGACGACGTCGCGTGGGAGGACCGGCTGCCCGACGCGTCCCCGAGCATCGAGGACGAGGTGATGCTCCGCTTCGACCTGCGCGCCCTCAGCAGCCGCGGCTTGCCGTTGCTCGACCCCCGCGAACGGTACGTACTGACGCGCCGGTTCGGACTGGACGGCGAGCCGGAGCAGGCGTTGCGCGTCATCGGCGAACGACTCGGGCTGTCCCGCGAAGGGGTGCGGCAGATCCAGCAGAAGGCGCTGGCCAAGCTGCTCCAGCCCGTCGTCGAGACGCCCGAGGGCGCCCGGAGGATCGAAGGACGGGCAGGATGAACGACGGACGGGAGCACGCGGGCGGCCCCGGCGCGGGAGCGGCCGGCGGCGCCGGGGAGGCGTCCTCGTGGGTCATCATCGATGACACCGCGGACGCCGCCGAGGAGCCCGCCGCGGCCCCGCCGACGGCCGGCGGGAAGTCCGCCGCCCCCGAGTCCGAGCAGCCGCGGCGCGACGCGGAGCCCGCGCAGAGCGACCCCTGGGCCTCGCTCGGGACCTGGGACTCCTGGAGCGCCGCCCCGGGGGCGCCCACCGAGGCCCCCGGCGGAGACTGGAGCGGTCCCAACTCCGCGCCCGGCTCCTCCGCGCCCAGCGCGGCGCCCGGCGGAACCGGCGCGAAGGCCGCCGGTTCCAAAGCCCCCTCCGGAAAGCGGAACACCCGTCCCGCCCCGCCGACGAACCCGCCGACGAACCCGCCGCCCTCCCAGCAGAACGTCCCGCCGCGCTCCCAGCAGAACGTCCCGCCGCGCTCCCAGAACAACGTCCCGCCAAGCCCGCCGCAGAACATCCCGCCGCGCCCCCAGCAGAGCGTTCCGCCAAGCGCGCCGCAGAACGTCCCGCCGAGCCCCCAGCAAAGCCTCCCGCAAAGCCCCCAGCAGAGCTTTCCGCCGAACGCTCAGCACGGTGTCGCCCCGAACTACGGCGTCGCCCCGGCTCCCAGCGCGCCGCCGACCCCCAGTGCGCCGCCGAACCATGGCGTTCCGCCGGGTACGCCGCCCGGGTCGCCCTTCGGCGCCCCGGCGAGCGCCCCGCACGCCGCCGCCCCCGGCGTCGGCTACCCGCCCGCGAGCGCGCCCGGTGCGGTGCCCGCGGCTCCGCCCCACGGCTTCCCCGGGGCCGGGGGCGCGTACCAACCGGAGCCCGCCGCGGGCTGGGCGCCGGCCGCCGACCAGAACGGCGCCGCCGGCACCCCGCAGAGCGGCTGGTTCTTCGAAGAGCACACCGACGACGTCCCCCCGGACGAGGCGCCGGACGAAGCCGCAGGCGCGGTCCGCCGCTCGCGGTCCGGCCGGCTGCCGGGGCTCGGCGGCGTCGACCTCATGCCCACGCTCATCACCCTCGTCATCACCTGCATGAGCGTCCTGCTGGTCGTCGCCTCGCTGATGTGGCGTCCGGAAGTGCCGTAGCCGGTCAGGCCGGGGCCGCATGCCAGAGGCCCCGCATCGTCTCCCGCGCTTCCTCCGCCGCGCCGAAGACGCGCGGAGCACGGTCCAGGACCGCTTGCAGGTCCCCTGCGGAGCACACCCACACGCCGTCGGCAGTGGTGAACGGCCGATTCCGCATTCCCGGCACGCACACGACCGCCAGGACCGTCCTGCCGCCCAGCTTGCGGGACAGCCTCCGCGCCTGGTTCGCCGCCTGCCGGACGGGGTCGCCGTGCAGCACGCGCTTGCCGACCCGCATGGTCCCGCCCTCGGCGGAGACCCGGCCGTGCCCCGTCTTCACCTCGATGGCCGCGGCCCCGCAGCCGCGGGTGAAGACGACCGTGTCGCAGTCGCCGCCGCGGGAGCCGAGGACGAGCCCGTAGGCCGCCGCGACCGAGTCCGTGCGCCGGACGGCCGCGCGCACCTCGCGCTCGGACCGCGCGCCCACGGCCGACCGCCGGGCCTGCCCCAGGGCCCGCGTCGCGCGGATCCACGCGTACCCGCATCCCGCCGCCGCGGCCACCCCGGCGACCGCCGCCGACACTCTCAGCGCTCCGCCGTCCAGGAGCAGCGCCCCCAGAAGGGCGCCCGCGGCCGTGAGAGCCAGCGTGGCGGCCCCGGCGGCGTAGAGAGACCCCCGGGTCCGGTGGCGCCACATCTGCCGGGAGACGAAGTCTCCGGCCCGTCCGACCTCGTACATGGATCTCCCTTGGACGCTCACTCCGGGGCCGCGGCTCAGGCCCGCGCGCGGAGCCGTTTGCGGCGGGCCCGTTCGGCGTCCGCACGGCGCGGCGTGGGGCGGCCCTTGGAGTCCTGCGCGCCGCGCGCCTCCCCGCCGGCCTCGCGCGCGCCGCCCCGGCGCTTCCGGACGTTCTTCAGCGCCCTGAACCAGGCGACGCCCTGCTCCGACCCGTCGCGGACCACGTCCCGGACCTCCCGGGCGAGCCGCCGGACGAGCCGCCAGACCGCCAGCGCCATGCCGGCGATCATGAAGTTCAAGACCGAGGCCAGCCCGGCCACCTGCCCCCAGGCGGCCGCCTCGCGCACCCCGCACCGGCCCGTGCTGAAGAGCCCGCCCGGGCACTCGCTCGGCACCAGCACCACGAGGGCTCCCGCGGCCCCGGCGAGGGCGCACAGCGCGGCGGCTGCGGTGAACCTGCCGATCGTCTTCTTCCAGCGCCGGTGGAGGCGCACGTTCAGCCGGACCACCGCGGCGGCGGCGACGCCCGCCGCGCCGGCGGTGACCACGTCCCCCACGTCGAACGTGACGACGTCCCCGGCCTGGAGGATGAGCAGCCCGATCGAGAGGCCCGCGAGGACGAAGCCGAGGAGCAGGATGATCGAGGACTCCAGGGCGACCGCCAGAGGGTCGATCCGCCGTTCCCGCGCCTCGCCGTCCGGCCGCGCCTTCTCCTTCGGCCGCTCCTCGCCCTTCGGGCGCGCCTCGTCCTTCGGACGGCGCCGCGGCGGCCTCACACCGTTCCCCTCGTCCCCTGCGGGCCGCCCAGCGGCATCGTGACCGGCACGCCGTGCGGCGCGGGCGGCTGGTAGCGGTCCAGCTCCTGCTTCCGCATCGGAATGATCACGTACTCGACCCTGCTGGCCGGCTTGTTGACCCGCAGGTACCCCTCACCGGTGCCGAGGGCGCGCAGCTCCTTCGGGAAGACGATGTACTGCTCCTCCCCCATGGCCTGCAGGTTCTGGGTGTGGCCGTCCTGGCCGACGCGCTCGCTGAACTTGTTGTTGTCGCGCATGCCGAGGAAGTCCGCGCACTTCTCCGCGGCCTCGGGGGACGACTGGGCCATGGCGATCAGCCAGTTGATGTTCTGGGTGAGCCGCGACCAGTCGTCGCCGTCCTTGTCGATCCAGTCCGTCGGCCCCTGGGTGCACAGGATCATGTTGAACAGCGCGGACCGGACCCGGGACAGCATGTTCATCGCGATCTCGCGGTCGATGAAGTTGGCCTCGTCCACCACGATCAGGCGCGGCTTGTCCTTGGGGGCGCGCCCCTGGATCCGCTGCGCGGCGTACACCGACAGCCGCTGCAGCGCCGAGGAGGACAGGATCTTCGCCATGTCGGGCTGGCCGAGGGAGTTGAGGCCGATGTAGGTCAGGCCCTCGCGCCGGACGTCGATCATCTGCCGCTCCCCGCCGGGGACCAGGATGCGGCGGCCCGCGCCGGAGTCGTAGAGCCCGGTCAGCTTGGTGCCGAAGCTCGCCGCCGAGACCCCCTCGTCGCGGGACGGCCGGAGCACGTTGGTGTAGCGCTCGGTGCAGTGGCCGAAGCCGCGGACCCCGTCGATCGCGAGGACCTGCTCCTTGACCGCGCCCTTCATGTTCTCGCCGTGCTCCATGATCTTGCCGATCTCGAGCATGTTGGGCGGCGCGAAACGGTCCGGCGCGACCTCGGCGGCCTCGTGCAGCATCTGGACGACCTGCTGGAGAACCTTGCGGTTCAGCGCCTGCCAGTAGGCGTCGTCGAACTCGACCATCGTCATGATGGTGTCGAACGCCTCGTCGGCGGACATGCCCGCGAGGGCGTTGAACCAGAAGGCCGGCTGCTCGTCGCCGAGCGCGATCTCCTGCATCGGCATGCGGTGCGCCTGCGCGTAGGCGCGCAGGAAGTCGCGCAGGCCGCCCGGCTCGGTGTCCTCCTTCATGTCGAGGACGGTGACGTCGAAGCCCATGTCGAGCGCCGCCCCGATGATCCACATCAGCGTGACGGTCTTGCCGCTGCCGGTGGAGCCGACCACGGCGCCGTGCATGCCCATCTCCTGGGTGCTCAGAAACACCGGCCGGTCGTTGGCCCCGAGCCCCAGGGGGATCGTCTTGGCCTTGATCGGCGTCTTCCTGGCCTTCTCCGTGGCGTAGGGGCCGTGCACCGCCGGGATGTCGGCCACGGTCACCCGGGTGGCCACCCGCTTCTTCAGCATCTCCCGCCGGCCGTCCCGAGGAGTGATCGGGTCGTCGACGAGCTCCTTCTGCCGGAACCAGGTGCCGTCGAACAGGTCGACGAACTTCTTCTTCTTGCGCAGGAAGGACGACAGCCCCATGATCACCGACCCGCGGGCCCTGCCGACGATCAGGCCGAAGAGCCCCGCGAGCACCGCGGTCAGCGACAGCAGCACGGTGACGGGCACCTTCCCGGGCTCCCCCGGGCCGAAGTCGGCGAAGCTGGCCAGCCAGTAACCGTAGGCGTACGCGTTCTCCTTGGCCCGCAGGGCGAGCCCCACCACACCGGCCAGCGTGACGATGGCCCAGTCCCGCCGGGCGAGGAAACGGCGCAGCGGGATGAGCAGCAGCCAGGCGCAGAGGGCCGGGATGAGCACGGCCAGGATGACCGCGAACACCAGCAGGACCACGGCGGGGAAGACATAACCACCACCGGCCAGGTCCGTGGGCCTGCTCTCCGGCCCTCTCGGGTCCGCCACGTTCACTCCTTAGGCTGGGTTCTCGCATCAACCGCCGCTGTTGCCGACCTGGTCGACGCTGGTGAAGATCTTTCCGACGAGGCTGCTCATCATTTTGACCCCCTGGACCGTGAGGCCGAGGTTGAACAGCATCCCGCCGATGAGCAGAGCGAAGATGAGCGACTTGAATGCCTCGCCCGGACGCCCGCGGCCGATGCCGTTGATCATCCGGAAGACGCCGAACACGACGATGACGACCGCGATCGCACCGCAGATGGCGACCAGCGCCTTGCCTGCGGGCGAGTCGAAGAAACTGTTGGCGCCCGTCTGGCCGAGCTCCGGTCCAGCGAGTATGTGAAAACCAGGAACTGACATCCTTTTTCCCTCCGTGGTTTGAGGTCCCGGTCAGTTGACCAGTGCGTTGCTGTAGGGGTTCAGTTCCGCCGCGGAACCGGCAGGACCCCACGCGAGCACCGGCGGCTGCGCCCCGCTGGCTCCCACCAGCAGGTCGAAGTCGGCAAAATTAGTGAATGGCTGGACGTTTCCCTTCTTTCCAGGGATCGTCCCGGATTGTTCGGCTCTGGCAAGCAAGATCCGCACCCGGACGACGAGCTGGTCGTCGAGCGTCTTGATCGCCGAAAGGATCTGCACGGCCTCGGAGGAGTCCGCCAGGCGGAACCCCGAAAGGCCTTCGTAGCGGTGCTTGGGGTCCTGGTCGCCGGTGACGGCGAGCAGTGCCGTCGAATCGCCGGAGGCGTAGGCCGCCGCCCATCGCAGAATCTGGTTTTTGGACTCGGTACTGACTTCGGTGGTCAGTTGCCGGTAATTGGTGTAGTCACCGGTGCCCCCGGGCTTGCCGGTGCCGTTCTTCCAGACCGAGAAGGCCGGAGAGGCGGCCAGGCGAGGGCCCGACGGGTCGAGCAGCACCGGCACGTCCAGCTGGAGCACGTGCGCGCTCATCGGCGGCGTTTCGCTGGCACCGGCCGAGGGGCTGCTCTGCGGGTCGGCCGTCGTGCCCGGAGACGGCGTGCCGGTCACAGCCGTCTGCGGGGCCGCGCCGGACGGAGACGCGGCCGCTCCACCGGACGGCGGCGCGGAAGCCCCACCGGACGGGGACGCGGCCGCCCCTCCGGACGGGGTCGCGCTCGGCCTGCCGCCGGCCGCCGGGGACGGGCTCTGCGTCGCCGCCTGGTCGTTCAGCACGACGAGGTAATGGTGGATCTCGAAGTCGGTGAAGCCGAGCTTCTCCGTCCCGAAATGCCGAGGCGTGAAACCGACCCAGTTCAGCGCCCGGTAGTCGAGCGGGGTGGAGGCCCCGTCGGGGCCCTCCGCGGACGCCGCCTGCGGGTCGAAGGAATCGGCGTGAGGCACGTCCTGCACCCGGCCGGCCAAAAAGTTCATCGCGGCGGTGTACGACAGGTCGCGGCCCTGCGGCGTGACCGAGGACAGGTCCGGCTTGCTGCTCCCGCTCGTCAGGGCGACGAACACCGCGACGATGCTCAGGCCCGCGGCCACGAAGAGCGCGATCAGGATCCTCCTGGCCCGCCTGCGAGCGGTCGGCTCACTGGAACGCCGGGCGGGCACCATGGTGAAACGAGTGGGTGACTGTTCCGGCATCGTCCCTCCTCTATTTGTCGTGTTGCAGCCAGGACCGTGCGGCCCTCACGCGGATGCGCAAGTGCCGGCCCGCGCTCACCCGCGGCGGCGGTCCTTCCGGCCGCGCCGGTGGCCGCTGGACAGCTGGGTGGACGCCTTCAGCCCGCGTCCCTTGCTGCGGGGCGCCCGCAGCCGGTTCGCCCCGGGGATCTCCTGCTGCGGATAACCGCGCGAGTCCCAGCGGACGGCGTCCACCGGGACGCCGCCGGGAAGCATGCGCACCTTGCCCGCGGCGGTGCGGCGCAGCGGCGCGATGCCGATGTACAGCCGGACCTGCCGGCCGTCCACGTAGAGCTTGCGGTTGCGGGTCCCGTTGATCTGCAGGCCCATCCACGTCGCCAGGGACTCCCCGTTCAGCGGGGACAGGCTGACGGACGCCCAGCCGGCCGCTCCGCCGAGCACCGGGCCGTACATCAGCGCGTTCAGCCCCGGGCCGAAGATGAGGAAGGAGATCAGGAACCCGAACGCCGCCCCGACGACCACGGCGATGAGCGTGGTCAGCCTGAGCGTGCGGGGCAGCGTGATGTCCTTGTTCAGGCTGCCGATCACCGCGGGCGGCGGCTTCAGCATGTTGGTGGCGGCCAGCATCGCCGGCCCCCTGACGCGGTCGTCCTCGCTCATGCCTCAAACCGTGCGGTGTTGCCCCCCGGACGCCATAACGATTCGCGACACGTCGCCGCACTCCGGTTGCCCGGGCTCGTTCGCCCGCGACGGTCAGAGTCATGCCGAAGTTGACCGACTACGCCCGCCAGGGCTTCCGGCGGCGGCGCCTCTTCCAGGAGACCGAGCTGCCCGAGTGGTGGAACATCGCGGTATGGGCCGGTGTCGGTGGCATCATCCTGATGCTTCTGGTCAGTGCGGTGTTGGACCGCGGCGGCTCCTCCGGGGCCGCCCCCGCGGCGAGCCGGGCGCCGCGCTACCAGGTCCAGACGCTCGACCCGCGCGGTCTCACCGCCTCGCCGAGCCCGGGGGAAGGGACGCCCACCCCGTCCGGGAGCCCGTCGCAGGTGCTTCCGACGGGGGCCGCGGCCGGCAACTTCACCGCCACGGCCGCGACCAGGGTCCCGATGACGGACGGCGGCGCGACGGTCGTCCCGGCCGGCGCCCTCAACGTGGCCGTCGCCTCCGCCAGGGCCATCGTGACCGGGAACTGGAAGGGGATCCCCGTCATCGGCACGGCGCGGCCGTCTCCGGCCAAACCCATGCCGCGGGGATCGGTGGTGCAGGGGATCACCGTCATGGATCCCACGAAGACCGGCAACAGCCAGTACCGGTTCAGCGCGACGATCACGCACGCGGACGGGGCCCGGCCGGACGTCGTCGACCTCCTCGTGGAGCCGGACGGGCGCGGATACGCGGTCCGGGCGGGATAGCACACCCGCGACCGCGATCGGCCGCCCCCTTGCCCTGAACACGAATCATCGGACGGTCAATTTCGATCGTCTCCCGCGCCCGGGGGGTGAGCGCAGAGCCGAGCAAGGTACCGGAACCGAGGTAGCGGCTAATGCCCTGGATGGACGAGGACAGCAGCCCGTGGAAGGGCTCCGAGGTCTCACCGCGGCCTCTCGACGGCGATGAACTGCAGGACGGGCCGTCCTCGGCTCCACCACAGCCGACGGCGCTGCAGCCTGTGGTGGACGGCGAGCCGCCGGAGAATCTGGCCGAGCTCGCGCCGGAAGAGATCGCCACGCTGGGTTCGGACCCCCGGCTCGCCGCGGCGGCCCAGCAACCGCAGAACGTCTCCGACATCCTCAAGGAGCAGTCGGCGATCGACCGCGGCCCGGACGGGAAGGGGACGAACCCGTACGGCGACGCGGCGCTGCGGGGCGGCCCCGTCCAGCTCAACAAGGACAATCCGCTCACAGTGCAGCGGGCGCTGGACGTCGCCGCGAAGGCCGCGCAGCTGGCCAAGGACCTCAAGACCCCGCCCACCGGCACGCCGTCGGAGCAGGCGCCCCAGAGCGATCCCAAGGAAGAGCTCAAGAGGGCGGCCGGCGACTTCGCCGAGGGCAAGCTGCGCGAGGCGGCCGCGAAGAAGGGCCTCCCCGCGAACTACGTCCCGTCGATGCCGGAGGGCGACAATCTCGGGGAGAAGGGCCTCAACCTCCTCGGGCAGGCCACCGACATCGGCGCCCGCGCCCTGGCCGACCGGTACGCGCCCAAGGCGTACGACACCGTCAAGGACTCCGGCGCCGGCGGTTCGGCACTCGACAAGTTCGAGCAGTCCAAGCTCGGCCAGAAGATACCGAAATCGTTCATGGACGGTTTCCGGCGTCGGAGGGGCGGAGCCCCGACCACGGCGGGCGCCGGCCAGAAGGGCAAGGACGAGAGGGCCGACGGCAAGAAGTCGGAGAAGGACAAGAAGCACGGCAAGCTCAAGATGCTGCTGGCCGTCAGCCTTCCGGTCCTCATCCCGCTCCTCTGCATCATCCTCATCGCCGGAATGATCCTGGGCGTCAACGTCGACGACGACGTCCCGGAGTCCCAGCCCGAGCAGACCTCGGACAACAAGATCGCCGAGTACTTCCCCGGCAACTGGCAGCGGATCCTCAAGCAGGCGGCGGAGCAGACCTCGGGGAGCGCGCAGGACTACTCCGAGGTCCCCTGGACGGTCCTGGCGGGCCTCGCCAAGACACAGACCGACTTCGCCCGCTACAGCCCGTACGACAACGTCGACCGCGATCCCGGGCGCAAGGCGAAGGAGGTCCCCGGCGGGGACGGCTCCGGCGGCGACGGCACCGGCGGCGTGGACGTGAACGTCAGCAACACGGTCGGCGCCGGGCCCGGCCCGGTCGAGGGGATCACCGGCGCGGGCTCGGCCGCCACCGTCCCCGGCACGGGGAGCAACCACGTCGCGCCGCCGGACGGCGATCTCAGCCACCAGCTCGGCTGGTTCCTCTGGGCGCTGCGGATGCAGGAGTCGAACGGCGTCTACGACCGCAACGCCGGGACGAACCAGAGCACCGCCTGCGGCGCCTACCAGTACATCACCAGCACCTGGAACAACTACGGGGGCTATGCGAGGGCGTGCCTGGCTCCGCCGAGCGTGCAGGACCGCCGGGCCAAAGAGGACGTCCTCAGGATGTGGAACAAGTACCACAAGTGGCAGCCGATCGCGGTCGACCACTTCACGGGGAGCTGGGGTCCCAACCCGGAGAAGTGGGACCAGTGCCCGGGGGCCTGCGACTTCAACCCGACCGCCTGGAAGTACGTCGACGGCGTCATGACGAAGATGCGGGCCGCCGCGCAGGCGCACCCGGCCGGTTCCGGCGCCGTGCAGCCCGCCTCGTACCACGTCCAGCCCGGCCGGCCCGGGGTGCGGACCGCCGCGCTCCGCACCGGTGCGGGCGTGCCGGAGAGCGGGCGCACCGGCCTGCGCGCCTGGGGATGCGACGTCGAGAACCCGGATCCCGACATCGGCGGCAAGGACGATCAGGGCTCCGGACCGTACCTGCTGACCCCCGCGGCGTCGGGCCAGATGCGGATGCACGGTCTCGATCCGCAGAACCCGTGCCAGTCCTCCTACTTCGTGGCCTTCGAGCTGGTCAAGGCGGCGGAGAAGGTGCACCGGGACCCGAAGAGCCCCAAGTGGAAGCCCGACGGCAACGAGAAGGACCAGGAGAACGCCCGCAAGTACTGGAGCAAGGTCATCGCGACCTCCGGCATCTTCATGGAGCGCACCGGCACTCCCGGCGGGCCCTGCGCCGTCCCCCCGCCGGACGACCCCGAGAAGCCGTGGTCGGTCAGCTTCAAGATCATTTCGATCTGGCGCTGCGAGACCAACCGCCTCCAGAACCTCTACCTGGTCACCGGTGCCAAGGCCGCGGAGGGCGGGTTCACGTACTCCGTGCAGCAGAACCGCCCCGCCGCGGTCGAGACCCTCGTCAACGAGGCGATGTCGGTCAGCTACGGAGCCGGCAAGTGGAAGACCGAAGGCTGCGACAACGGCAAGGACTCGCGCCAGGGCATCTTCCCGATGACCAAGAAGGAGGCGGAGGAGGCCGGAGTCGAGGACCGGTGCGACGTCGACAAGAACATCGCCGGCGCCGCCAAGCTCGTGCTGTCCGTCGAGAAGGTCCCGCCGGAGGAGCGCCCGCACGACCTCGGGAACTTCCAGCCGATGGTCGGCGGCTGGCAGAAGCTCAGCATCGCGATGGGCACCGACCTCAAGCTGTTCTCGACGATCGGGCCGGGGCAGAACACGTTCGAGGCGTCGGACGCGTGCCTCGCCGTGATGCGGAAGTTCCTCACCGACATCGCCCCGTTCGCGACAGAGTTCGCGTCGCTGAAGGAGCCCCCCGGCGCCGACAAGGTGTACACCGAGTGGGTCCCGAAGCTGGACAAGCTGGAGACGGACCACGCGATCACCGACCCCACCAGCGACCCCGCCTGCATGATCGGGTCCTGGGCCCCCGGCTTCAACAACACGCTCGCCCAGATCGCCACCGACCTGGCCGGCAGCGGGGCGAACGGCCCCAACCTCAGCGGCCTGGGCAACTACTACCAGGGCCGGGAGGACGCCAACAAGGAGACCGCGCCGGTCGTCGGCGAGGACACCCTGGTCATCCCGCGGCTGGCGCTGCGCCCGCTGAAGCCGGTCGGCGCGCCGGTCGCCCCGGACGCGACCGAGGCGTGGAACCGGCTCGGCAACACCGAGGGCGTGCTGCTCCCGCTGGAGCAGATCGCCGTCGAGTACGCCTGGTTCTTCGGCGGCGTCATCCCCCCGTTCAACAGCGCGGGCAAACTGATCGGCTCGCTCGCCAGCGGTGGCGGCGGCGGCGCGGTGGACAACGGAACCGTGCAGGTCACGGTCGGGCCTGACGGCTGCCCCGAGAACGCCCCGAACAACACCCTGCGCGAGGGGGCCAAGGAGATCGGGATCCGCAAGCTGTGCGTGGACTCGGTGGCCCAGGCGCGCACGCCCCAGGCGGCGATGGCCATCAAGTGGGCCCTCACCCACCTCGGCTGGCCCTACGCTCCGCTCGACTCCGGCAAGCGGAACGACCCCGGCTGGGCCGACTGCTCCAGCTTCGTCTCCAGGGCCTACCGCGACAGCGGCGCCATTCCGAACCTGTACCCGAAGGGCACCAACGCCCCCGTCACCACCACGTTCGTGGGTGCGCGCTGGACGCACAAGATCTCGCTCGGCCAGGCGAAGCCCGGAGACCTCGTGGAGCCGCACTCCGGCCACGTGGCCATGCAGCTGGCCGACGGCTACAAGGTGCACACCAACCAGACCGGGGACGTCTCCAAGGTGGAGCGCGCCTGGCGGCCTGGCGCTCGTCCTGGACGGCATCGCCGCCGCCATGGCAGCCGGATCGGACGGCGGAGGGGACGGCGGCTG